>CAJBYM010000051.1 GCA_903959815.1 Candidatus Omnitrophota bacterium | reverse complement strand
ATATGAAGCGCTATTTCTTCTCGGCTTTTTTACGGCTGAGGTTGTAACGACCCATCTTGTCGATCTCCATGAGGATGACAGGGAACGTATCGCCCATCTTGACCACCTCATTAGGATCTTTCACGAACTTATCGGAAAGTTCGGACACATGAACAAGCCCGTCACGGCCAGGCATAAACTCGCAAAACGCGCCGAAGTTCATGATCTTAACGACCGTCGCCTGATAGATCTTGCCGACCTCAGGCATTTCGAGCATGGAGCTGAGATAATTCATGACACAATCCAGCGCTTCCTGATTAGGCGCGGAAATGAAAGCCTTGCCTTCATCATCAATGTCGATCGCCGTAGCACCCGTCGATTCGATGATCTTGCGGATCGTCTTTCCACCAGGTCCAATGACCTCGCCGATCTTGTCCTGCGGGATCTGGATGATCGAAATGCGCGGCGCAAACGGTGACAATGTCTTTCTCGGTTCAGGGATCGCCGCTGTCATGGTCTCAAGGATCTTCATGCGCGCTTCACGCGCCTGATCGATCGCCTGACTGAGCAGTTCAACCGTAATATGACGGATCTTAAGGTCAAGCTGGATCCCCGTGATGCCTGTCGTCGTACCGGACACCTTGAAATCCATATCGCCAAAATGATCTTCCATACCCTGAATATCAGTAATAAGGACCGAGCGCTTCTCATCGGAAATAAGCCCGACAGAGATGCCCGCGACCGGAGCCTTTAAAGGAACACCGGCATCCATGAGCGCCAATGTGCTTGCACACACCGTTGCCATACTGGATGACCCGTTCGATTCAAGGATCTCGGATACAACACGGATGGTATAAGGAAACTCTTCCGGCGTCGGGATGACCGCTTCAAGCGAACGGTGCGCGAGCGCACCATGACCGATCTCACGACGGCCGGGACCCCGCACAGGCTTGGTCTCACCGACAGAGAACGGCGGAAAATTATAATGCAACATGAAACGGCGGTAGGTCACCCCATCCAGCGCTTCAATGAGCTGTTCATCGATCTTGGTGCCGAGCGTGACCGTCGTCAAACTCTGCGTCTGACCACGGGTGAAAAGGCCCGTGCCGTGCGTGCGCGGCATGATGCCGACTTCCGCCGACAAGGCACGAACTTCTTTCAGACCGCGTCCGTCTGCACGCAGCTGCTTTTCGAACACGTTCTTGCGCATCACCTCGTACTGCATGATCTCAAACACAGCCTTCACATCATTCTCGACAATGTCGGCCTTGCCCTTCTTAAACTCGGCGTAAACCGTCATGTCCGCGACCAGCGAAGCAAACACCTCATTCAGTGCTTTTTCACGGGACTTCTTATCGGCCATGCCACTTAAGATCTCGCTCAAACGCGCCATCCCCATCGACTTCACCTTCTCGATGAACGCAGCCGGAAGGACCTTGGTATTCACCGGGGTCTTTTCCTTGCCAGCCTTCTTCTGAAGTTCGATCTGGATATCACGCGACGGCTGAAGCGCTGTATGCGCAAACGCCAAAAGTTCCTTGATCTTGGCCTCAGGGACTTCTTTGCCGTCCCCTTCAACCATAACGATGCCCTGGGCATCACCGGCAATGATAAAATCTAATTCGCTCTTGGAACGCTCTTCATAAGAAGGGTTCACAATGAATTTTCCGTCGACAAGTCCGATGCGCACCGCGCTGATAGGGCCATCAAAGGGAATGTCCGAGATCATCAGGGCCGCAGAAGCACCCATAATGGCCAACACGTCAGGATCGACCTGATCATCGGCACTCAAGACAGTCGCCATGACCTGGACTTCATTAAAAAGGCCCTCAGGAAACAACGGGCGGATAGGACGATCGATCAAACGCGAAGTCAGGATCTCTTTTTCAGTCTGACGGCCTTCACGCTTGAAGAAACCGCCGGGGATCTTGCCTGCAGAATATGTCTTTTCCTGGTATTCAACGGTCAGGGGGAAAAAATCAATGCCCTCTCTGGGTTTTCCTGCGATACACGCGGTCACAAGAACGACCGTGCCGCCGCAGCTGACCATAACAGAACCGCTCGCCTGTTTGGCCAATTTTCCAGTTTCAATAATTAATTGATTTGTTCCGTAAGCAACTTCCACGCGGGACTGACTCATTGAGATATTTCCTTACTGTTTTCCCCGATCCGTTATACAACACGGCCGGTCTCCATAATACTCTTATGGAGCTTTTTATTTACGTAAACCTAACTTGGTGATGGTCTCTTCGTACTTCTGCTGATCGATCTTCTTGAGATAGACCAAAAGACGGCGACGTTTGCCGATCATCAGCAAGAGTCCCCGACGAGAATGGAAATCTTTCTTGTGATCCTTGAAATGCTCATTAAGATCATTGATCCTCCCCGTCAAAAGCGCGATCTGAACCGCCGGAGAGCCTGTATCCTTCGCATGGACTTTGAATTCACGCACGATCTGAGTTTTTTTGTCTTTCACTAATACCAACGAACCGCCTCCTGTAGAAGATTGATCTGATTTTACCCTCGCTCTGGGGCTAAAGAATGCGAAATTATACTATGTCAGTATATTGAAGTCAAGGGTTACTTCGGAGGCTATTGAGGCTTGAGCTCCATGATCCGAACCTTATCCCCATCAGCAACTAATAAAAGCGGCCCCTCTTTACCTTGTGTGGCCTGTTGAAGCGCTTTGACCAGACCATCCCTCGGGCATAACGGACGCCCGGCAAGCCCTGAGCCGTGAAATTCCCGCACAACTTCAGCCAAAGACGGCAGGACTCCGGCCACATCATTGATAATAACAGGTTGGGACAGCTCTTGTTCTACGGCCGCCTGGGCAAAAGACGGATCTTTGAAACGGGCATAAGCCTCAAAAGAATCAAAACTGCGCCCCCCGGAAAGGATCTGAATAGAGGCACGTTCTTCACCCGCCAGCGCCGAACAAGCACTGCTGATAAATAAAAGAGCAAAGCAAAAATTTCTTAAAAGGGATATTGTCATTCTGGATAAAGAAAGTTATACTAAAAACATGAGCAACACCATCTTCATGACCATGATCTTCAGCGTCATTCTGGCCATCATGCTTTGGTCCGGCCTGGTTAAAACCGTTAAATTCAGTTTTAATAAAGCCCCGGTCCAGAACGCCTACGAAGTCCAGGATGTTGAAAGAACTCAATCCGAAAAGACCGCTGATCTGCAGGAAAAGAACCGCCAATTGATGGACAGAGTCAGAGCCCAAATGGAACGTAATCGGCGTTAATCGCTTCTAACAAGATCCTCGTTAATAGTAATCGCATCCGCATGATGAACTGCCCGCAGAACAGGCTATACTCAGATACGGAGGCCCTTCCTGGCACCACTGTCCTGCAACAGAACAATATGACCCCAGACAATTATTCCCGCAAGGATCATGGTACTTAAGCCCGCATGGAGCCGCATTATCACATCCCGCATTCTCACACCCAAAACTCATCGCATCACCCCGATCGATCATCTTGATCGGAGATCCAAGAACTGTATTGACCCCGCGCACAAAAATACCATTCTTAACCAGAACTCCAGTTATCAGAACAACAACAACCGCGGTCACTAGGACAATATATTCAATGATCCCCTGTGCCTTTTGCGTATGACGTAATGAATAAAAACGCATAACGATCCCCTTTGTTTGTATAACAAATATAACACATTATACACAAAGCGCATAACTCATCCGGAAGGCTTGCGCCCTGCCCGGCAACGACCTCTTTAGATATCTAATCGCTCTGACAAGGCATGAATGAACGGCAACGGGGATCGGCCACCTTTAAGGACTTTTAACATCCCCCAAAGCGACAGGATCCCGAAAATGAAAAGCACCGGTTTCATCAAAAAGGGAAGCACAATACTGACAATAAAGGCCGCCATCTCACACAAAAATATGGCCAGCCCCTGACGGGCATGGAACTGAACGAATGCGTCATTTTTCTTGCGGATCAAAGGGATGATGCACAGGATAAAACAATACGACAACAAAGCATACCGCTTGCTCTCACGGACTTCACTGACCTGGCCAGGCTCACTCGGCATGCGCCGCAACCTCAACCAAGGAATTCATATCACCAAAACCATTGGCTTCACGGCGTTCATTGACCGGATCCGGCTGCCAGCGGCCATCCACAATGAACTGATAGCGGTATAATCCGGACGATAATGGCAAGCGCGCCACCCAAACCCCATCTTCCTTGACCATGCGGCAGGATTCATCGATGGCCCAATTATTAAAACTCCCTGAAACATAAACTGAATTCGCTTCCGGTGCATAAAGGCCGAATGTCGTCGGCAGAACGCTCTGGATCTCGCGCGAAACAACGTCCTTCATTTTCTGGGAGAATTCAGCCGCCGACCCCGCCTCAAGAAGAGCGGCATCATCGATACGCACGCCTTTTTCAAGCGCGATCAGTTCCTTGGCCAGAGTATAATAATCCTTGGCGCCGCGGCAATATTTATCATACACAATAACAGGCTGGCCTTCGACCGCGGATTCCTTAAGCTTGACGTTCGTGTGAACGATCGTTGTCAAAAGCATCTCGGAAAACTGGTTCTTGATCTTCTCCAGCATCGAGAACGAATGACGCAGGCGTGAATCAAACATGGTCACCAGCACGCGCGGGGTCACCGGATGCCCGAGCCTCTCTTTGATCAAATTGATAATATCCATCAAATGCTCAACACCCTGAACGGAAAAACGGCTGGTTTCAACAGGAATCATGATCTCATGGCTGGCACGGATCGCATTGACCGTAAGAAAACCCAAGCTCGGCGGACAATCGATGATGATGAAATCATACGCATCATTCAAAGTTGCGATACTCTCGACGAGCTTCATCTCGCGACCGATCTCATCGGACAATTCCTGTTCCAGTGTCCCAACGAGGACATTGGAAGGGACAATATCAAAACCAGGGCTAACGTTCTGAATGATATCCTTGATCGAAAGCTTGCGGGGCGTGATCTTGGAAATGACATTATAAATGCTGTTCTTATCATCGCGGTTCAGGCCGAGTGTCGCATGCGCCTGGGGATCGAGGTCAATGAGGAGCGTTCTCTTGCCATTGACAGCCAGTGTGGCCACCAGATTAATGGCTGTTGTCGTCTTACCACACCCACCTTTTTGATTCGCGATTGAAATGATCTTCATATGATCCCCCGCCCCTAGTTAGAAAAACTGATATTGTCGATCAAAACAGATCCTGTAAGTTCTTTCGTATTCCACGCTTCAACAACAAATGAAATGTCCTTCAGTGATTTCCAGTCCGTCAAATTCATTTCATCGAATGAGATCGAATAATCCTGCCAGCGATTCTCAAGGCCCTGCAAGAAATAAGACGCCTGTTCTTCACGCACGTTCTTTAGAACCACTTTGAGCATGCCCGGATTACCCTTGACGCTGCGCAACGATAAATTCAAACGGCGATACTTCGACACATCCATTTCCGGCACAGCGATCGTCAGGTTCTTGACCTGCGGATAATTCCCTCCGACGGAATATGTCAGGCGTATCGGGGAATTATTCAAGGCATAAATGACACGGCTCTTGAACGCATCCTTGCGCTGTGTGAGAAATGCCGTTAGCCCATAGACCACGCTCGTTAGAATGAACGCTGTGATCACCACATTGATGACCAGCCACGCGCCCACGCGGGGTTCAGGTTTTTTTGGCTCAATATTTTCGCGCTTGCCAAGATAAACCTTGGCTAAATGATCGTAGATCTCATCACGGTTCATACTGTCTACTGCTCGCTTTTGCTCGTCGGAAAATTATTGTGAAAGGATTATCTAATTAAAATGATAACAAAGAAAAAAGATTTATAAAACAATATCTGATTTATTTTTGATTGATCAACAAACACGTCTCGTCGGATAGGATAAAAAGTGGAGAATCTGGCATGTGGGAAGGCCTCTGTTTGATATCACAATATGTGATATCAAAGAATTAATCCCCCCCCCATCAATAAATGTTTATTAGGTGCGTAGGGGAGGACCTTGCGTCCTCCCGACGGCCATCTAAATTTCTGTAAGCGAGAAAATTGCTTTAATTAATACCCTCCCCCGCGAAGCGTGGGGAGGGACGGGGAGGGGGAATTCAAGCGTGCTTCAAGCACCTCAAACACCCCGTCCAGATTTTCAAGGACCTCATTGTTCCAAAATCTCATAACATCGTACCCTTGACTCTTAAGCCATTGATCGCGAATTATATCCTTCGAATTCTGACAGTGCTGTCCCCCGTCCACTTCTATGATCAATCTTTTTTCAAAACAAACAAAATCTACAACATATCGACCAATGACTGCCTGACGTCTGAATTTAACACCCATGCTCTTTGAGCGAAGAATATACCAAAGATGTTTTTCAGCCTCTGTCGCATTCTTTCTTAATCTCTTAGCTATAGGTATCAAATCTTGTCTTCTCATGCCCCCTCCCCTAACCCCTCCCCACACTCGCCCCAAAGGGGCTCGCGGGGGAGGGGAAATTTATGATCACATCTACTTAAAAAAAGAACTCATCAACAATATTTCTAAATTGACTAAAATACTAACATGCGTTGATTATACGTCAATCATTAAGACAAAAGAAGAACCCCGGT
>CAJBYM010000050.1 GCA_903959815.1 Candidatus Omnitrophota bacterium | reverse complement strand
TGCAGGCATTCCTGCGGTTGTACACCCCCAAAAGGAGACAATATGTTGTTTAATTTCTTCCCTAAAGATGCGAATTTCTTTGAACTTTTTGAGAAACAGTCCTTGTATAACGTGCAGGCGGCGGAGGCCTTCAGGATTGCTGTTTCCGGCGGAGCATTAAATACCGAAGCCCTTTCTAAGGTTGTAAAACTTGAAGCTGAAGCAGATCAGGCGGCGCATGCTGTAATCATGCATTTGAACAAGTCATTTATCACACCTTTTGACCGTGAAGATATCCATTCTTTGACCAAGGCGTTGGATGACATCATTGACATGCTTAATACGATCTCCAATCGTTTGAATGTTTATAGGATCACGGATGTGAAGAAGAATCTTGTCGAGTTTGCCTTGGTCATTGAGTCGGCGGCTAAAGCCATTGATACCGCGGTCAAGGGGCTTAAAGATATGAAGAATTATGATCTGGTTATGGCTTCCTGCATGGAAATAAGCCGTCTGGAGAATATTTCGGATTCTATGCGTGATACGGCTTTGGCTGGTCTTTTTGAGAATGAAAAGGACCCTGTTGTGATCATTAAGTGGAAAGAGCTCTACGAGGAAGCGGAAACGGTCCTTGATATTTGTGCGGATGCCGCACACGTTGTTGAATCGATCATGATCAAGCAAGCATAAGGCCCCATGACACCTGAGATCATTTTTCTTGTTATTTTGGCATTGACGTTCGATTTCTTGAACGGTTTTCATGATTCGGCCAATTCGATCGCGACAGTCGTCTCTACACGGGTTTTGTCCCCGCGCAATGCGGTCATGTTCGCTGCTTTCTTTAATTTTATTGCGTTCTTCTTCTTTGGTCTGCATGTGGCTAACACCATTGGTAAAGGGGTTATTGACATTGCCATTGTGGATCAGTCCGTTGTTTTTGGAACTTTGGTAGGGGCGTGCGGTTGGAATATTATCACCTGGTATTTTGGCTTACCGACCAGCTCATCGCATGCGTTGATCGGGGGCATGATCGGCGCAGGATTGGTTAAGGCTGGTCCTGCAGCGTTGGTATGGTCCGGGATCACTAAGATCCTTATGTTCATTATTATTTCTCCCTTGGTCGGATTGATCCTGGGGTTTCTTTTCGGCCATTTGGTATATTTCCTGGCGAGCCATACGTCGCCGCGCAAGGTAGATCATCTTTTCCGCAAAGGCCAACTTGTTTCTGCGGCTTTATATAGTATGGGCCATGGCGGCAATGACGCTCAAAAAACCATGGGTATCATTTCAAGCCTTCTTTTTAGTGCCGGACTTTTGGGGACTGAATTTCATGTTCCGTTTTGGGTTATCGCCGCTTGTTATATTGCCATTGCGTGCGGCACCATGTTCGGGGGCTGGCGTATTGTTAAAACCATGGGGCAGAAGATCGCTAAACTAAAACCTGTAGATGGTTTTTGTGCAGAAACAGGTGCGGCGATCACACTGTTCATGGCATCGGCTTTTGGTATTCCTGTCAGCACGACCCATACTATCACAGGATCGATCGTTGGTGTCGGCTCGATCCGCCGTCTTAGTGCGGTCAAGTGGGGTGTGGCTGGCCGCATTGTTTGGGCATGGATCATCACTATTCCTTGTTCTGCCGCAATTGCTGCCACGGCTTATTGGCTTGTAAAAATCTTGCATCAAACATAAATCATGTTTAAGCGTTTGAAAAAATATTTCTTTTCTGGTCTCGCCGTTTTCCTTCCACTGGTCCTTGCCATTTATGTTTTCGTATGGCTCATGAATTTTGTGGAGAGCCTTCTGGGGAAATATCTCAAGCCGTTCTTTCTTGAATACTATGATTTTTATTTTTGGGGATTCGGAATCCTAATTCTGATCCTTCTTATTTTGTTCAGCGGGTTTCTGATCACGCATTATTTTGGTCGGGTCATGCATCGTACGACGGAGAAACTCGTTCTTCAAGTGCCTTTGCTGGGCATGATCTATCCTGCCTTCAAGGAGATCTCTAAATTTTTCTTTCAGGAAAAAGCGCGTTTTGAGAAAGTAGTCTTGGTCGAATGGCCTTGTAAGGAATCGTATGTGATCGGTTTCTTGACAAGTTCAACGACGGTGCGTATTTCCAACAAGGTCGGCAAGAAGCTTTCCAATGTGATGATCCCAAAAGTGCCCAATCCGTTGACAGGTTTTGTGGTCATGGTCCCGGATGAGCTTATTACGTCGCTGGATATCACGGTAGAAGAAGCGGTCAGGATCATTGTTTCGGGTGGTGTGATCAATTTGGAACAAGTTGAGCGAGCGGAAGATCTTGATGACCTTGCGACCCCGTAGCATTAAACTTGCCGTTTTCGACCTG
>CAJBYM010000049.1 GCA_903959815.1 Candidatus Omnitrophota bacterium | reverse complement strand
TGGCCGTAAAACAATGATCATAAGCTCTCCTTAAGCACCTTTAGGAATCGTTTATTTTCCGCCGGTGTTCCAATCGTAACACGGATATAATCCTGCAGGCCCCATGCGCTCATATCACGTACAATGATACCTTTCTTCATCAAATCCAAGGCGACCTCGCGGCTGGCGCGCGGCATGCGCACCTGAATAAAATTTGTCGCACCTTTGCTATATACCAAACCGAGAAGCTCAAGCCCCGCACACACAACCTCACGCTCACGTTCGAGGACCTTGAGGATCTTCTTGTAATAAGCCTCGTCTTTAAGTGCGGCGATCGCTGCAGCCTGGGCAATGGACGTCACATTGAACGGTTCACGCGCACGGTTCATGAAATCCGCCACCTGCGGATCCGCAATGCCATAACCAATGCGCAAACCCGCCAGACCAAAAAGCTTGGAGAACGTACGTGTCACAATAATATTCCGTCGGGATTTAAGCAAAGCCAACGTATCCACATAATCTTTCGCATCAACGAACTCAAAATATGCTTCATCAAAGAATACCAGAACGTTCCCGGGAAGATCCTTGAGAAACACCTCAACCTCGCTTTTGGTCGGGTACTGCCCTGATGGATTATCTGGATTACCAATAAATACGATCTTGGTCCTGGATGTCACAGCTTTCTTCATGGCCACAAGGTCATAACGTAAACCCTGCAAAGGGACCTCAATCAGCTTGGCACCGACCATGGTTGAGCCGATAGAATAAACCAGAAATGAGGGCTTGGCCATAATGACCTCATCACCTTCATTCACAAAAGCACGCAACGCAAGAACAATGATCTCATCCGAACCGCAACCGAAAACAAGCTGATCAGCTGACACCTTCAACCGCTTGGCAATAAGCTGACGCAACTCATAACATGAACCATCGGGATAACGATTGATGTCCCTAGCCGCCGCCTCAATGGCTTTAAGCACCTTAGGTGAAGGACCATATGGATTCTCGTTCGAAGCCAACTTGATGACGCTTTTTAATCCAAACTCACGCTTAACCTCGGAGATCGGCTTGCCGCCGACATAAGGCTTGATATTCACAATATTCTTATTAGCTATGTTTTTCATGCTGGATATGATCCTAATATTTTTAAAAATTTACACATGCCTTCAAGCTGCTCCAACGCCTTCTTGACCTTTTTATCCTCACGATGGCCCTCAAGGTCCACAAAGAAATAATAATCCCAGGCTTTTCTCTTGATCGGTCGCGACTCAATGCGCGTCAGATTAATCCCGCTACGGGCAAAAGGCGCCAGCATCGAATAAAGAACACCCACACGATCCTTGATAGAAAACACGATCGACGTCCGGTCCTTGCCTGTTGGGCGTGCATCCTGACGGGCAATCACAAAGAAACGCGTCGAATTGTGGGCGATATCCTGCACATTATTTTTTAACGCCGTAAGACCATAAATACGTGCGCACTCAACCGGAGCCAAGGCCGCCGCATTTTTCTCACTGGCCGCGATCTTGGCCGCATCTGTCGTTGATGCCACGCTGATCTCTTTAACCCTCTCGGGGGGAAGATTAGCCAAAAGCCAATTACGGCACTGCGCCAACACCTGGGGATTAGAATAAACTTTCTTGATCTTCGCCATCGAAGCCTTGGCCAAAAGCGCATAAGAGATCTTTAAGGTCAACTGTGCGCAGACCTGAAGATCAGACTCCGCCAAAAGATCCGCGCTCGGCGTTACCGCGCCTTCAACGGAATTCTCGATCGGCACAATGCCATGGTCACAATCAGCATGTTCGACGAGTCCAAAAACCTCCGCAATGCTGCTGCA
>CAJBYM010000048.1 GCA_903959815.1 Candidatus Omnitrophota bacterium | reverse complement strand
TTACGTTCAGTACACGGGCTTTAAAGAACTGGGATTTTTGGGATATTTTGATCATTTGATGGGGCAGCCTCAGGCATTATGGCAGTTACGCTTATTATGCCGGTGTTTATGCTGGCGGTGCATATTGTCAGTGAGCTCATTCGTCCGTTGAGTCTGTCGTTACGTTTGCGTAGCAATATTTATGCAGATGATATGATCCTCGCGCTTTTTGCTAGCTGGGGCCTTAAAGACGGGTTCATGTGGCTTTTCCCGAATTTCTTTTTAGCATTGCTTGCCGGCACTATACAAGCAGCGGTTTTTTGTATTTTGACGTTGGTTTATTTTTCTTTAGTGATGAAACATGAAGAAGCTCATTAAACAATAGGAGGGAACAATGGATTTTCATGCGGCTATATCTTTAAGTTTACCGATCTGTCTCGGCCTGACAGCCATGGGCGTTGGTTTGGGTTTGGGCAATGCGGTCTCGAGCGCCTTGCAGTCACTTGGTCGTCAGCCTGATGCCATGGGCAAGATCATGACGCTTATGCTTTTGGGCTGCGCGCTCATTGAGACCATTATTTTTTATGTCCTTGGTTTTATGGTGTTTCCGCTTATCGGGAAGATCTAATTTCGTTCAAGGATCTTGTGGCGATAACAAAAGGTGCTTATGGAACTTTTTAAATTACTGGATTTAAAACTGATCGTGGCCCAGGTTGTTTGTTTCTTTTTGGTGCTTTTAGTTTTGAAATTGTTTCTTTGGAAGCCTGTTTTCAAGATCCTTGAGGATCGTCGAAAAAAGATCGAGGATGAGCTCAAGGCGATTGAGCAGGCTAAGGTTGAGGCCGCTCAATTCCGTGCGGAAATGGAAAAGGCGTTGGCCAATATCGACGCGACCATGCAAAAACGTTTGCGGGAAGTTGAGCAGGCGGGAGAACAGAAGTCGCGTGAGATGAAAGAGAAGGCGCGCCAAGAAGCTGAACACATCATTGATGATGCGCGGGATGAATTGCGTCATGAATTTGCGCGTTCCCGAGAGGCGCTTAAGGGTGAGATCGTTGACATGGTGATGAAGGTCACCGAGCAGATGATCCAGGAGAAATTGACCTTTGATCAGGATAAGAAGATCATTGAACAGCTTTTGACTGAGCTTGAAAAGACACAGAAGGCGAAATAACGTCTATGAAGAACAGGCTGGTCTCTAAAAGATATGCTGAGGCGTATGTGGCGTTTGCCAGTCCTAAGGTCGGGGTGTCGCGGTGTGTCGAGGATATGAAAGATATTCGCACCGTGCTCAGGCAGAACCCTGACTTTCTGCATTTCTTGCGAGCTCCTGAAGTGTCCAAAGATGAAAAGGCCGGGCTTCTGGATCGTGTTCTCGGAGAGGTCCTTGTGGATGAAACACGCACGTTCATCAAGTACCTGATAGAAAAAAGCAGGGTGTCATTGCTTTCCAGCGTCGCAGAGTATGTCCGCGTAGCTTATTCTCATGGCGATGTGGTGGATGTGGTTTTACGTACGACATTCCCGATGGAGCTTGAGATCATTGAGCGCATCAAGTCACAAGTTGAGGTATTCGCTTCCAAGAAGGTTAATCTTTATCTGGAACTCGACCCCGATCTTCTGGGTGGTGCCCAGATTGTTATAGGAAATACGATCATTGACGGATCCGTACGCAACAGGCTTATGCAACTTAAAAAACAGATGCTTCTAGCGAAGGTGGGCTCATGAGTACCCTTAGACCCGAAGAGATTTCTTCTATTTTAAAGACTGAACTCGAAAATTTCAAAAGCCACATTAAAACCGAGTCGATCGGCACGGTCATCCAGGTTGGCGACGCCATTGCCCGTGTTTACGGTTTGGATGATGTCATGGTGGGCGAGATCATTGAGTTTCCGAACAATGTGTTCGGGATGGCGATCAATCTCGAGGAGGATAGCGTTGGCGTTATCATTTTTGGAAAGGATAATCCTGACCGCGATATTAAGGAAGGTGATACGGTCAAGCGCACCGGCAAGATCGTTCAGGTTCCTGTCGGGGAAGCTCTAAAAGGCCGTGTTGTCAATGCGCTCGGCATTCCGATCGATGGCCGTGGACCGATCAATACGGACCGTTATCGTCCTATGGAATTCAATGCACCAGACGTTGTTTCGCGTCAGCCGATCAATACGCCATTGCAGACCGGTATTAAGGCTGTGGATGCGATGATCCCCATTGGCCGTGGCCAACGTGAGCTTATCATCGGTGATCGTCAGACGGGAAAGACCGCAGTTGCATTGGACACGATCATCAATCAGCGTGGTAAGGATGTGTATTGCATTTATGTGGCTATCGGCCAGAAGATCTCGAGTATTGTGGCTGTTGCGGAGACGTTGAAGAAGCATGGAGCTATGGATTATACAACTATTGTGAGTGCCTCGTCTCGCGCCTCGGCGTCGAGCCAGTATCTTGCGCCGTATTCCGGCTGCGCCATGGGTGAGGAATTTATGTATCAGGGCAAGGATGTCCTTGTTGTTTATGACGATCTTTCGAAACATGCTCAGGCGTACCGTCAGTTGTCACTTCTCTTGCGGCGTCCGCCGGGGCGCGAAGCTTATCCAGGCGATGTTTTTTATCTACATTCGCGGCTTTTGGAGCGTTCCGCCAAACTTTCGGATAATTTGGGGGCAGGATCGCTTACGGCGCTACCCATCATTGAGACGCAGGGCGGTGATATCACCAGTTATATTCCGACGAATGTTATTTCGATCACCGATGGGCAGATCTATTTGGAGTCTGATCTCTTTTATTCCGGCATTCGTCCGGCTATTAACGTCGGGCTTTCTGTTTCGCGCGTGGGCGGTAAGGCGCAAGCTAAGTCCATGCGTCGTGTTGCAGGGAAACTCCGTCTCGATCTTGCGCAGTACAGGGAACTTGTCACGTTCCTCCAGTTCGGGTCTGACCTTGACAAGGCGACCCAGGATCAAATCACGCGCGGTGAGCGTGTTGTTGAGATCCTAAAGCAGGGACAGTATGTTCCCTTGGCCCTGGCACAACAGGTACTTATTATTTCTGCGGCGGTGAACGGTTATCTGGATAGCCTTCCGGTGGACCAGATGAAGCGTTTTGAGGTGGAGTTTCTGAAATTCATGGGTGAGGCATACCCTCAGGTTGCCAAAGCCATTGAACAGAGCGGGGATCTTGCCGGTGAGAACGCGGATCTTTTAAAGAAGGCTGTTGAAGAATTCAAGGCGAATTTTATTAAGAAATAATATGTAGGTGCGGGGCTGCGACCCGCCCGTTAAAAGATATGTCCCAACAATTAAGACAATTAAAATCCCGTATCCGCTCTGTCGAGGGCACATGGAAAGTAACCCGTGCGATGGAAATGGTGTCCATGTCGAAGTTCAAGTCACTGGAGACGCCTCTGCATATGTCGCGGGCGTATTTCTTGAAACTTGAGGGCATCTTTAATAATCTGCTTTCTGTTGGGTCGGATGTAACGCATTCTTATTTCAAGCCGAGGGCGGGGGGTGCGATCGGACTGGTTGTGGTCACGTCCGACACCGGACTTTGCGGCACGTATACCAACGAGATCCTGCGTCACGTTGATAAATTTATCGAGGCTCACAAGGGGCGAGAGATCAGGGTTTATGTTTATGGACGGAAAGGGGCAACTCATTTCCGTAAGGAAGGGATCCCTGTTCATAAGTATGTGCCTGGCGTGCATGGCCGTTTGACATTTGCGTTTCACAAGGATCTTTTTGATGCCGTGATGGCGGATTATGACAAGAATATCCTGGGTGAGGTTCACGTGGCTTATACGGTTTATAAGACGGCTATGAAGCGTATTCCTACCGTCGATAAATTCTTAAGCATTGACCGTAAGCCTGTGCAGGGCGGCGGAAATTTCATTGTGGAAAGTGGCACTCGGGGCATTTTGACCGATGTTCTTCCCATGTATTTGTCCAACCGTTTGCGTTTGATGATGTTGGAGTCGTTTGTGAGTGAGCAGTCTTCGCGCATGGTGGCCATGAAGTCAGCCAAGGACAACGCGAAAGAGCTTATGGGAGATCTTATTTTACTTCGAAATAAATTGCGGCAGGCGACGATCACCAAAGAGGTCATCGAGATCATTTCCTCTGCCGAAGCATTGAAAGGATAGGTATCATGGCGACAGGCGAGATCATACAGGTTGTGGGGCCG
>CAJBYM010000047.1 GCA_903959815.1 Candidatus Omnitrophota bacterium | reverse complement strand
CTTGTATCAACACCAGGCTGACTTAATACTTTATTGGCATAATTTAAACCAGTATTTGCCGTGTTCATTAAACCTAAATCAAGTTGATTGTTGGCATTTAGAATAGCTTGTTGGTCTGGCGATAATGTCTGCGTAGCCGTATAAAGCGTATTCCCATAAGGGTCTTTATGCTGACGACGTGTTTTGGCGAATTGCTGGTGCTGTTACTGAGCGTGTTCTTTATAGGACAGGCGGCTCTGGTGCCTCTTCAGATCTTGTGGATCAATCTGGTGACGGGGGCATTGATGGCCATTCCTCTTGGTCTTGAGCCGCGGGTGGGTGATGAACTTAAGCATCCGCCGAGAAGTAGCCGCGTGGGCTTGCTCTTCCCGGGCATGATCTTGCGCGTGATCTTTCTTTCAAGCATGCTTGGTATTGGGTCTTTTATGGTTTTTGCCTGGGCGTATCGGCACTATGACATCCATGAAGCCAGGACACTGACTTTCTGCGCGATCGTGATCTTTGAATGGCTGGTTGCCTTTAACGCTCGGTCTGACCAGCATACGATCTTTAAGCTTGGCTTTTTCAAGAACCGTCCACTTTTCCTGGCGGTGATGATGGGAGTTGTTTTGCAGATGATCGTGATCTATGTGCCATTTTTGCATGATCCATTTGATACCGTACCACTTAAGCCCTGGGAGTGGGGGATTGCTCTTCTTCCTGGTCTGGGTATCTTTCTGATCGAAACAGCCAGAAAGCTGATCGCGCCCACATTATTTCATTATAAAAAGTGGACAGGTTGAGCTGTTGAACTAAATAAAATCTGCATTTTTATTTGGACAAGTACTATGAAAATTCATCTTCAGACTTATGGCTGACCGATGGGCGCATTACGTTACGGTTTTTGCTCGGTTTTTGACGGTGGTTTATGGAATAGGGCAATAAATTAAGAGGTTGAACAATATCTTTTAACGTTCACTAAACTTTTGAGGGCAAGAATGAAGCAATGGTACGAGGCATTATTCGAGAATTACGCACGAAAATACGACAAGGAATGTTTTGTCCAGGGCACGGTCGGCGAGTGTGATTTTCTGGAGAAAGAATTGGGTGCTGATAAATCTTTAAGGATCCTTGATATCGGTTGCGGTACCGGGCGCCACGCGATTGAGCTGACAAAAAGGGGATATCATGTGACCGGTGTTGACCTTTCCGAGAATCAGATAAAAAGGGCAAGGGAAAAGGCGCAAGAGGCTGGGATGATCATTGACTTTCAAACACAAGATGCCCGCGATCTTCCGTTTGAAGGCGAATTCGATCTGGCCATTATGCTTTGCGAAGGCGGGTTTTCTCTTATGGAAACAGATGAGATGAATTTTGCGATCCTCAAGAGCGCGACAAAAGCACTTAGCAGCAAAGGCAAGCTCATTTTCACCACATTGAACGGATTGTTTCCGCTGTTTCATTCTGTCAGTGAATTTTATAAGTCAGCGCAGAAAGAAGGCCAATCCCAGTGTAAGGAGTGTTCCTTTGATCTGATGACTTTCCGTGATCATAACACGGCTGTTTTTGAGGACGATTCTGGCAATAAAAGGGAGCTTAAGTGTAACGAGCGTTATTACGTGCCCAGCGAGATTACGTGGCTTTTGAAGTCGCTTGGGTATAAGAGGATTGATATTCTGGGAGCGAAGCTTGGGGCATATTCAAGGAACGACAAGTTGACGACGGAAGATTTTGAGATGCTTGTTGTTGCGGAGAAATAAATATGGCAATGCCGATGAATGAGTACGGCTTTTAGGGCATTTTGAAAAGACATATACGGAAGATATTTTGATGTAACTCTCTATG
Source organism: Candidatus Omnitrophota bacterium (assembly GCA_903959815.1). GTDB lineage: Bacteria > Omnitrophota > Gorgyraeia > Zapsychrales > Fredricksoniimonadaceae > Fredricksoniimonas. The sequence continues at coordinate 12,664 of CAJBYM010000047.1, read as the reverse complement.
GATAAAGAAATTATGAGTAAGAAGGTCTTTATTTCGACCTACGGCTGACCAATGGACGCACTACGTTACGGCTATTGGCCGATTTCTGACGGTAGTTTACGCAAAAGGGTAATTGTCTTTGGTTGGCCGATGCTTATTTGAAAGGATGAATGTTGGGCCGTTTTTAAAGACTTTTGAAGAAAAAGAGATGAATCTAGCTATTTCTAACACGCAATTTTACAAATAGAAACTTTTCTGTTTACAAGCTTGTGTTTTCTGTTAGGATTTCATTCTATGGAAAACACATTAGATTCGTATTTATCGATCCTTAAGACGGAAGGATTCAAGCTTACCCCCAAACGTAAGTCTGTTATTGCCCTCTTTATCAAAGAGAGGCGTATTCTTGCCCCACAGGATGTTCATCAAAAACTCAAAACGGTTATAACACCGCTTGGCCTTCCAACGATTTATCGTATTCTTGAAGAGCTCGCTTCAATAGGGGTATTGGTCCCGGTTGTTTCTGACGACCGCCTGTTGTCCTATGCCTTATGCTGCAAACCGCAGGAGCATCACCATCATTTTGTTTGCCGGAAATGCCATAAGGTCGAAGAGGTTGATTATTGTAATTTTGAGGCTATTTCAAAACTGATTGCGAACAAGCTTGGCGGGCTGGTCGAGCGTCATTCCTTGAATATTGAAGGTTTATGTGTTCGTTGTAAGTAGTGATTAACTAACGGAGGGTTTTATGAAGAGAGCGTTAACGGTTTTTGTTTCGGTTCTGGTGGTAGTTCTATTGTCTGCGTCGGGTGTTAAAGCGCAGTCATCTACTGTTCAGGATGGAAAGACGATCAAGGTTGTGGCGTCATTTTATCCCATGTACATAATGGCGCTGAATGTTGTGAAGGATGTCCCGGGCGTGACAGTTGCCAATCTTACACCGCCCATGACGGGATGTTTGCATGATTATTCCGTGACCACGAATGATATGAAGAATTTGGCAGACGCCAATATCTTTATCGCAAATGGCGCGGGGATGGAATCATTTCTTGACCGGATCGTGGCGCAATATCCCCAGATCCAGATCTTTCAGTTATCTGAGGGCATTCCTCTTATAAAGGGTGACGGAGAGGAAGGCGACAATCCGCATGTGTGGGTCAGCGTTTCAAACGCGATCACGGAGGTGAAGAATCTCGGTGTCAATATGGCGAAGGCAGATCCGAACCATGCTGAACTTTACCGGAGAAACACTGAAGAGTATGCCGCCAAGTTGGAAGCGCTGCGCGTAAAGATGCAGGCTGATCTGGCACAGTACAAGGGTAAAAAGATCATCACCTTTCATGAAGCGTTCCCGTATTTCGCGCAGGAGTTCGGGCTCGATATTGCGGCGGTGGTCGAACGTGAGCCAGGCAGTGAACCCAGCGCCAAGGAGTTGGCGGATACGGTTGACATCGTCAGGAAGGCTGGAATTAAGGCTTTATTTAGCGAACCTCAATACCCGGCGCTAGCGGCTCAAACGATCGCCAAGGAGACCGGCGCAACTGTTTATATGCTCGATCCCTCTGTTAGCGGGCCAGATGATCCGGATGCGTACTTGAAGATCATGGAAAAGAATCTTGAGGTTTTAAAAGATGCGTTTTCAAAATAACTTAAATTGTCCTATTACCGGTTGATCCAAAAGGAGAGAGTTTATGCATATTATGGAAGGATACTTACCCGTTAAGCATGCGATTGCTTGGGGAATTGCCAGCACGCCATTCGTAGTATTTGGCGCATACAAGTTGAAACGCAAGATGGAGGAGGACCCGCAAGCCAAGCTATTGCTGGGAGCAAGCGGTGGTTTTTGTTTTGTGCTGTCTGCCCTTAAATTGCCGTCAGTTACTGGCAGTTGTTCGCACCCAACAGGGATTGGATTGGGAACAATACTGTTTGGCCCTTGGATCATGACGGTCATGGGGATGATCGTGCTCTTGTTTCAAGCGTTGCTGTTGGCACATGGTGGACTGACGACACTTGGAGCCAACGTTTTTTCAATGGCCATTGTCGGGTCATTTGTGGCCTACGGCGTTTTTCGCGGCTTAATGGCACTGCGATTACCGTTTTCTGTTGTGATCTTTCTGGCCGCCGCACTGAGTGACATGGCCACGTACATCACCACGTCTATGCAATTGGCCTTGTCCTTCCCTGATCCTGTAAGTGGATTTACCGGGGCCCTGGCTAAATTCATGGCCGTGTTCGCTGTTACGCAGATCCCTTTGGCACTGAGCGAAGGATTTCTGACCGTATTGGTAATGAATCTTCTGCGCGCCAATGCCAGCGAGGCTATGCGTGATGCCCGGTTACTCCCCAAGGAGGTTTTACAATGAAAAAGAACTTGTTATTACTTCTCTTTGTTGTGATCTTGACAGTGATTCCGTTCATGATGACGCACACGGTCAAAGAAGGTCAAGAAGCCTTTTCTGGTGCCGACGGACAAGCAGAGACTTTGATCACACAGATCCATCCGGATTATACGCCTTGGTTCAAGCCATTGTGGGAACCGCCGAGCGGTGAGATCGAGAGTTTATTATTCGGTTTACAGGCAGCAATCGGGGCCGCATTGATCGGATACTGCCTAGGGTTCTACAGAGGACGGAAGTTGGCGTGATTCAGGCATTAGACACATGGGCGCAGGCAAATCGCTGGCATGATCGCGTCATCGAGAACGAGGTTCTCGCAGGCGGGTTGCTTTTACTTGCAATGTTTTTGCCGCCATTTCCCGGAGCACTGCTTGTTTTCGCAGTGTCCATTATGGCAGCCACAGCCGGGGCTGGCGTACCGATGCGAGTCGTGGCAGGAGCCATGGCTGCGCCTTGCCTGTTCCTGGCTGTTGGCGTGCTTCCCATGTTGTTTTCGGTTCGTTATTCACCCGGCATAGGGCTTGATATCGAGTTCTCGCGGGCAGGCATGGAGATGGCATCGGCCGCAGGGCTACGTTCTTTGGGGGCGACATCGGCACTTATTTTTTTGTGTGTCACCACACCGGTTTCTTCGCAGTTGGGAGTGCTTCGTCGTTTACGCGTGCCGGATTTTCTTCTGGACATCATGTTGCTGACCTATCGTTTGTTGTTTTTATTTGACGCTATTCTGGGGCGGATGATCATAGCTCAGGACGAACGTTTAGGGTATCGGGATCTGCGTACAGGCTTTCGCTCGGCATCGTTAGTGATTGCGAGCCTTTTCATCCAGACGCTTGCCCGCGCTCAAGCCATGGAACGGGGACTGGCGGCACGTGGTTACGATGGTAACTTACATGTCTTGGATATCTCACGCAGACCGAAAGCGCTTCGACTTGCGGCAATCCTGGCGGCACAAGGCTTTGTGATTGTCTTATCTCTCGCCTGGAGGATGATTTATCATGGTTGATGCTGTGGTTGATGTTAAAGATCTGCGCTATAGCTACTCTGGTGCCAGCGCGTTGTGTCAGCGCTGCGGAGGACATCGCGCCGCGGCCATCGATGGTCTGAGTCTGACTATAGCGCGCGGTCAGCGGTTGGCTATTCTTGGTGCAAATGGAGCTGGCAAGAGCACCCTCTTGCAGCTTTTGAACGGAACATTGCATTCTACTGGCGGGACGGTCTTCCTTGATGGCCTTCCAACCGACTACACGCAAAATGGATTGCTGCAATGGCGTCAAAAAGTGGGGCTGGTGTTTCAGAACCCTGACGATCAACTCTTTGCGGCCACGGTCTACCAGGACATTTCTTACGGCCCTTTGAACCTAGGACTTTCAGAAACGGAAGTTCGCAGTCGGACCGATGAGGCGCTATCATTGCTTGGCATCGCCAATCTGGCTGACTCCCCCGTGCATATGCTCAGCGGCGGTCAACGCAAGCGCGCCGCGATTGCGGGTATCATGGCCATGCGCCCGGAAGTTCTGATCCTCGATGAACCGACGGCTGGACTGGATGCTTCAGGCAGTATCCAGTTTCTGGCATTTCTTGACCAACTGAGCGCCCGCGGGACGACGGTTGTTTTGGCTGTGCACGACACAGATTTGGCACTTACTTGGGCAGATGAAGTTGCGGTTTTGATGCATGGACGGGTCGTACGACAGGGCGCACCACAGGAGGTTCTATTCGACCAAGAGTTTCTTACTATGGCGCACCTGCGTATGCCTTTAGTGCTTGAGGGTTGGCGTTTGGCAACCCGTCTTTTTGGGGTGGCATCGTCAGCTAGGCCGCCAAGAACCATGGAGCAGCTTTTTCGTTTGTTGCCGGGGGGATTGTCGGTATCATCGGAAGCTGTCTGATTGGACTCTGTGTTTGTTGAACAGTATCAAAGAAGATGTTCAAATTGAATGGTGATGCCAAGGAATAAGAAATGGATACAAGGGCTACTTGTCTGAACTGTATGGATGGGCGCGTACAGTTGCCGATTTTAACCTGGATTAAAGCAAATTATCCTGTCGACTTTGTTGATGTGATCACGGAAGCAGGGATGGACCGTGTTTTAGCTGAACAGGAAGATATTTCAGAGATTATTCGTAGTGTCGAAGTTTCAGTTAAGCTAAATAAATCCACTCGTTTCTTTATTGTTGGTCATTATGATTGCAGAGGCAATCCCATCGATGATGACGGTCATCGTAAGCAGGTTATTGAAGCAGTCAAACGCCTGAGACAGCTTTATCCATCTCAAGAAGTTCTCGGGCTTTGGGTTAATAACAAGTGGCAGGTTGAGTTAGTTTGTGTGCCAAGAAGTGATTTGGATGTCTAAAAGACTCAATGCGTATTTGAAGATCATGGAAAAGAATCTTGAGGTTTTAAAAGATGCGTTTTCAAAATAACCAGACCGGTGCCGTTACGGGTGAATCCTGTCGGCACTGTTGTATCAAGATCCAGGGGTTGACGGTTCGCCTTGGCGGCAACACGATCCTCGATGGCATTGACCTTCATGTCCATTGCGGTGATGTTCTGGCTATTGTTGGTCCCAACGGCGCTGGGAAGACCACTCTGTTGCGTGCGATCCTGGGGGAAGTGCCCTATGAAGGGAAAATGTCTTCTCTTATTGGAGGGGTCGAACGTCGAAGGCCTCGGATTGGATATGTTCCGCAAAAGCTGCAGTTCGATCTGGATTCGCCTATCAGCGTTGCGGATCTGGTTGTTGCGGCGATAAGCAAGCGGCCCGTCTGGTGGGGGATCAGGCACAAAGCACTTGAGAATGTAAAGCGGGTGCTGAGTGTATTCGCCGCTGACAATTTGATCACCAGAAGGGTCGGTGAATTGTCTGGGGGCGAGTTGCAAAGGGTCTTGCTCGCTATCGCAATGACCGCAGAGCCGGAATTATTGTTACTCGATGAGCCAAGCAGTGGTGTGGATGTTCAAGGGCTGGCTCTTTTTTATCAATTGGTGCGTGATCTTAAAAAACAGCATGATATTTCCGTGATCTTGGTCACGCATGACCTTCCCGGCATATCGGCGTTTGTTGACCGTATTGTTCTGTTGAATCGTTCGGTTATTGCCGAGGGGAGTCCGAAAGAGGTTCTATCCGACGATAAGTTGATCCGTGCGTTCGGGCCGAGTTTGTGGAATGTCTCTTCTTTGCCAGCTGTCACTGTCGAGGGGGGCCTATGATCGAGTCCTGGTATAAGCTGGTTGATTTGCTCCTGCCCTTTGATTGGGGACAGTATGTATTTATGAAGAATGCTCTTTTGGCTGTTCTTGTGATCACGCCGGTTTATGCGGTTCTGGGGACTATGGTTGTCAGCAATCGGATGGCTTTCTTTACCGATGTTCTTGGGCATTCGGCGCTCGCCGGGATCGCTATTGGAGTTCTGTGCGGGATTCATGATCCTACATGGCCGATGATCACGATGGCTGTTATTCTGGCTATTTTGGTTAATGTATTCAAAGGGCTGACACGAGCGTCAACGGATACGGTGTTGGGAGTGTTTCTTGCGTTCATGGTGGCGCTGGGGATCACGATATTAAGTCGGCAGGGGGGATTCGTAAAATATACGAAGTATCTGATCGGGGACATTCTTGCGGTTAGTCCCGCCGAGATCACATGGCTGGTCGTTATATTCTTTATTGTTTTGATCTATTGGTGTGTTGCCGGGAATGCACTGATCTTGACCAGCGTAAATAGCTCGCTGGCGCGCAGCCGTCGGATAAAAGTATTCTTGCTGGAAACAAGTTTTACAATACTGCTGGCGGTTGTTGTGATGCTGTCGATCCGTCTGGTGGGAGTCCTTATCATTAACTCCCTTTTGGTCTTGCCTGCCGCAGCCAGCCGTAATTTTGCGCGCAATACGCAGGCGTACACATTATGGGCGGTTGTGTTCAGCGTTGTGTCCGGTATTACGGGGTTGGTGGTTTCATACTATTGGGGGACGGCAACAGGAGCCACGATTGTTCTTTTTTCAGTTGGATGTTACGTGATTTCAGTTGCGGCGGGGCGTGCTTTACCCAGATTAACCAAGATATTTTGTGGAAATGAAAATAAAATTTCCCAATAAAGCATCGTTACAGTTTGGCGCGATCACATCTTCTATTTAGCCTCCTCAGCAGAATCTGTGGGTTAATGTTGGCGTCGGCAAATTTCCAAGTTGATGGTACAGCGCAAGTTCTATCGTTCTGAACTTCCGAAAACCGTACGCTTTTCTCATGGCGAGTTTTGCTTTCAGGTTTAAGCCTTCAACCGGGCCATTCGACAATCGCTCTTTGACAGCAAAATAGTTCAATAACAGTTCCTGATACTTGCGCAAACGCTTGGCTACTTTTTTCATTTCTGGGAGCCGGGAACGCATGGCCCGTTCCAGCCAAACATCCAGAAACCTTTTTGCTCCCCAGCGGGTCTTGTATGTCCAGAAGTGCTGGAAGGACTCCTTAAGCAAATAACAGCGAACTGTTTTTAAGTTGTATCTGAGCAAGTCCTTGAGTTTGGCCAGCTGGGATGCTTTCTGTTTCTTTTTACCTTTAAGCAAACACCAGCGCGCTTTTTCAAGGATCGGCTCATAACCATCTCGCTTGATCTGAGCCGCTTCTTCGCGCCGCGTCTGGTCAACGGCAATGTTCAAATATTGCGCGACATGAAATCGATCAAGAATATGCACACTGTGTTGCAGTTTGCGCTTGATCACTTTCAGGTACGGCTTCCAAAGATCGCTGCACACGGTCTTGATTTGATCCGTATGGCCTTTAAAACGATAAAAGAATCTTAGCAGGGTCTTGGCTGTCCGATCTTTACCAACGAACAGTAAACGACGGCAATCAGCGTCGATCTGATAAACAAGCGTCAAATATTTATGGCCAACTTGATACTGTATCTCATCAACCCCGATCGCGCGGATGCCTGTAAGGACCCTATGTTTAAGACCATACTGGACAACATATTCAACTGACTCAAAAACATTGCGCCAAGGCACTCTGAATTCTCTGGCTGTCGCATCCCAGGACAGCATCCTGGCCCAATAGGCCAGAAAGATTTTAAACGGCTCGCAAATCGGGCTCTTACTATCGGCCCAGGGCATCCGTTCAACGATGACGCCATGCTGCGAACACTGTACGCGCCGTGGTCGATAAACGAACTCGATATCATATCCCCATAACGGGATGAATTTAAACCGTCGCTCTTTGAGTCGATCATAACCGGGAGCTCCGTGGCCGCAGTCACGGCATAATCCGCGACTGCCTTTGCGCGCAGATATCTCAACGCTTATGAGGTTTCCGGTTAGCCGGGTTCTTCCGTACACGAACCGTTTGACAGGATAGCAATCGTTCAGTAATGTCTTAATAAGCATGGCGTGTGTTTTCCGGCTTTTATCTGAGATAGATGATTGTTTTGAAGTTCTGATACTAAAGGAGTCGCATGCGAAATGCATTGAAATATTTTTCCGTGATCCTGTTCATATTTTCCGGTTTAATCCTCGTAAACGTAAAGTCACTGTCCGCGGATATTCGTTTGGGCGGCGGTCAGTTCTCTGGCGCGTGTTTCAATTGCGGCACCCCGGCCGACCCTTGCGCGACAACGACGGTGGCAGGGACGACGTGTACCGGAGGGGCAAAGTATGTCGGCACATTTGATGTCGGAGGTGCCGTTGGTGTCAAGAAATACATGACAACACCAGCGGACGCGCCGGCGTTCAAAACATGGTCGCCTGATTATGTGGCTAACCTTGGGGCGAGGAGCACAACGGATGGCTTGGCCAATACGCTTGTATTGGAGGCCAAAGATCCTATATATCCGGCAGGGAACTATTGCGGGACATTAGAGGCGAATGGCTATAGCGACTGGTTTTTGCCATCGAAGGATGAGCTCAATTTACTTTATACAAAAAGAGGTGACTTAGGAGGTTTTGATGTGACGAGTGGTTATCCCGCGTCCTACTATTGGCCGTCCACGGAGTACAATAACGGCAACGCCTGGTACCAGTACTTCTATAATGGCGGTCAGGGCAACTACGGCAAGAACTCCACCTTTAGCGTCCGTTGTGTCAGGAGATTTTGATCATTTGATTATTTGATTATTTCTTTGTTTGCCGCCGCAGGCGGCCGCAAAATAATTTTTAAGGGTGTATGGCGCGTTATCAGCATCTTCCAATCTATAAATTGAGTTACGAGCTTCTTTTACGCGTTATGCTGGTTGTGAAGGATTTTCCGAGAGACCATAAATATACGTTGGGGCAAAAATTAAGAGACGAAATTTTATCTTTGATCGTGCTGGTCTATCGTGCCAATAGTACAGAACATAAGGCGCAGGTCATTGCCAATATCCTTGAGAAAGTACTTGTCGTTGAGCTCTTGATCCGCCTTTCCAAGGATATGCGTATTATTTCTATCAAACATTATGCCGGCTGTGTTGAAATGACAGAATCGCTGGCCCGTCAAGCTGAAGGCTGGAAAAAGTCGGCTGGAAAGTCCCTTAAGAATTTCGAGTCCCCTGCGGGACAGCGAGAATGAGGACAGCCAAGGTTGTCTTCAGTGTGCGTTTCATCTCGGGACAGGCCCGGTTGCGATAACCCCAAGGATTCTTGGGGTTATCGCCCATGGCCAGCCTGGCGAGCTTTAAGCGAGCCGGTGGCCATGGGCTGTATACGCACCCCGTCTCTGTGTTCAGCCTTAAAATTGAATGTAGGTTCAGGGAACCGGCCCGCCGGATCCCTGAATACAAAGAGGCCTGTCGTCTGTGCCGCGTCCTACTATTGGCCGTCCACGGAGAACAATAACAACAACGCCTGGAACCAGAACTTCAATAATGGCGATCAGAACAACAACAACAAGAACAACACCATTAGCGTCCGTTGTGTCAGGTGATGAGATCCCGCAGGGGCTCGAAAATGATCTGGTTGATCTGACATTTGAAGAAGTTGTTGCTGCGTATTTCGACTGCCGCAGAACCAAGCGTAACTCAGTGCATGCCCGAGTGTTCGAGTTTAACCTGGAGAAGAACCTTTTTGACCTTTACGAAGAGCTTCTTTCAGGAAGTTATCGTATTGAATCAAGTACCGCCTTTGTGGTAGAACGCCCCAAGATCCGTGAGATCTGGGCTTCGTCGTTTCGCGACCGCATTGTTCACCATGTTATATACAATCGCCTTAGTCCCAGGTTTTATCCGTCCTTCATCCGTAACAGTTTTGCCTGTATCCCCGGTAGAGGGACGCTCGATGGGTCTGATCGTTTATGGTCTGGAATGAGGAGCATCACGCATAACGGACGGGATCGGGCGTATTTTTTGCAGGGTGATGTGAGGAATTACTTTGTCAGTATTAACAAGGATATTCTGTTCAGGCTTCTGACGCCCCGGATTCATGAGCCATGGCTCCTTGACCTGACAACACAGGTTCTTTTTCACGACCCGAGGATAAACTGTCTGTGCAAGTCGACACCGGAAGAATTCAGCCGGGTGCCGCGGCACAAAAGCCTTTGGAATGCGCCGTTGTCTTGCGGCTTACCCATCGGGAACCTGACCAGCCAGTTCTTCGCGAATGTTTACCTGCACGAGCTAGACCATTTTGTGAAACATGCTCTGAAGGCAAAGTACTATTTTCGTTATGTCGATGACTTTGTGATCCTGGATCCATGTCCTGCAAGGCTGAATGATCATTTTCTGCGGATCAGCGAATTCTGCACAGAGAAGCTTGCGCTTGAACTACACCCATTTAAGAAAAGGATCGCGCCCATTGACCAGGGGATCGACTTTATCGGGTTTGTGCATAAGCCGTGGTTTCGGCGGCTGAGAAGCCGGACGGCGGGCAAAATGGCGGCTATTGTTAAGCAGTGGGAAAATGATCCCGCGTGCTATCAGCCCGCATCGCTCTTAAAATTGCGCGGAAGCCTGAATTCATACTTCGGCATTGCCCGATCGGCGTCGACCTACCGTTTGAGGCGGCGTTTGGGTGAACGGGTGAGTTCCTTGTTCATCGCGCCGGACAAGGGTTATACAAAAGTCCTGATCAGTTGAGCTTGCTAAAGGGAGTGTGCATCGGGGGATCCATACCAACTTCTTGATTCAAAATGCGCGTTTTTACCCACAGATTCTGCTAAAGAGCCTCTATTTATTTGATGTCTGCGTTTTGCCCTTGTTGTGGAAAGCCGGCTGCAGGATGCGGTGTTGGATTGGGCGGAGCGCTTCTTTTAGGAGGAGTTACGGCGGCAGGCGGGCAGGTGTGGTTGTTGATCAAGCAGAGGTTGCTTTTGAACAAGGAAAAGTCTTTAGAAAAAATTTGACCTCAGAATGTCTTGTGTTACGATATATGAATTCGTAACACTTTGGAGAACGCAATATGGCTGGTTTAATCCGTTTTGGTATTTCACTAGAGAGCGACCTTTCAAAGAAATTTGATGATCGTCTGAAGCGCAAAGGGTATTCCAATCGGTCTGAAGCTATCAGGGATCTGATCCGTCAGGATCTGGTTGATCAGCAGTGGCAGGATGGGGATGAGATCGCTGGTGCGGTCACGTTCACTTATGACCATCACAAGAGAGAGCTTCTTAATAAGATCATCGATATTCAGCACGATTTTCATTCAGTGATCATTTCTTCTCAGCATGTTCATCTTGATCATAACAATTGCCTGGAGATCATTGCTGTTAAGGGGAAACCGGACGAGATCCTTAAGCTGTCCAATTTGTTAAAAGCATTGAAGGGCGTCAAGCATGGGACGCTTGGAATGTCGACGACCGGGAAAACTCTCTGACCGCCCGGCTTTTTTTGTCTTAGAGTAGCGAATCTAATAATTGTAACAAATGAGGAGGGAACAATGCATATTCCGGCAACAATGTTAGGGGGAGCGGTTTGTCCCGTGACCATCGCAGTGGGCGTCGCAGGAGGGGCGGCGGCTTTGTATTTTGCGAGTAAACAGGAGGAAAAACCGACTGTTGGTAAATTCGCGACAGTGACGTCTTTGATCTTTGCGATGCAGATGTTGAATTTTACCGTCCAGAATGGGACGTCGGGCCATCTTCTGGGCGGGATGCTTGCTGTTTCGCTTTTAGGCGTTCCGTACGCAATGTTGTCTGTTGCACTTGTTCTTGCTGTTCAGGCTGTTTTCTTTGGAGACGGTGGCGTGAATGCCTTGGGCGCCAATGTTTTGAACATGGCGTTTATCGGTACGGCAGGGGCCGGATTTTTACTTGAGCTTCTTAAGAAGAAGGGCGTACATCAAACGGTGTCGCTGGCGGTGGCTTGCTGGACATCGGTTGTGTTGGCTGCTTTGGCTACAGCTGTTGAAGTGGCGCTTTCCGGCGCCGTGGAATTCGGCAAGGTTATTCCGGCCATGGTTTCTGTGCATGCCCTGATCGGTATTGGGGAGGCTGTTTTGACCGTCGCTGTTGTTGCCTTGGTGAGTAAAGTGGCTGAAGCTTGGCAGGAAAAAGAGAGGGCTGTGACGCTGGCGTCATTCGGGTTGGCTATTATCGCGGCCATGTTGAGTCCGTTTGCCAGCAGTTTTCCGGATGGACTGGAGTGGGTCGCGGGGAAGCTCTCCTTTGCGGAATTTCAGGGTTTTGAATTTCCGGCACTGTTCCCTGATTATCAGGCAACGTTTATCAGTAATGCCGCGTTTTCGACAATTTTGGCCGGGTTGATTGGTGTCGGGATTATTTCTGTTTCTATTATTGTGGCTGGTAGATTATTAAAGGGCGCTTTTGGATCGATGAAGAATTGAGGCGCCGAATTAATTAGCGATTACGAGAAGAAAGGAAAATGGGATGTTTAATAAGCTAATTGGAGCGGGTTTCTTGGTTTTGTTCCTGGCGGTCAATTCCGCATGGGCTGAAGGGTTCTTGCTTAAAAGTCAAAGGGATTCGCTGGCGGAGAAGGGCCTGAGTTTTGATTTGCATTCCATAGCTGATCATGTGAGTGTTTTGAATGGCGGGAGCGTTCATAGAAGCTCTTGGGTGGGCCGGTTTGATTTTGTCGTTGATGTAGATACAGAGAAAGCAGGGTTGTATAAAGGCGGCACACTTCACATTGATGTGATGAATGCCGGCGGTGGTGGACTCAAGCCTACGGGCGAAATGGTCGGCGATTTGCAGGGTGTTAATAATATTGAGGCTCCGAAATCAACGCGTTTGTTTGAGGCGTGGTATGAACAGTCATTGCTGGATGGGAAGTTATCCGCAAAGGCTGGACTGCATGATGTTAATTCCGAGTTTGCCGCGAGCGAGAATGGTGCGCCGTAAACCAGATCGAAGAGCGTCGTGTAGGG
>CAJBYM010000046.1 GCA_903959815.1 Candidatus Omnitrophota bacterium | reverse complement strand
GCGCCCGATGCCATGATACTCAAAACCATTCTTGATAAAAACTTTAGGCTCAAAGAAATTCCGGCCGTCAAAAACAACCGCCTGGCGCATGGACCGCCCTACCTTCGCCAGATCAAGCTGCAAAAATTCATCCCACTCGGTCAGGACCAGCAAACAATCCGCCCCCTTGGCCGCCGCATAAGGATCCGCACACAACTTGACATTCTTTAGCTCATGACGTGCATTAGCCATCGCTTTGGGATCATAGGCCTGGATGCGCGCGCCTTCGCTTTGAAGCGCATGGATCACATCAATCGACGCAGCGCGCCGCATATCATCTGTATTCGCCTTGAACGCAAGCCCCCAGACCGCGATGGTCTTGTCTTTAATGATCCACAACTTATCTTCGATCAGCCGAATAAAAGATGCTTTCTGGTCTTCATTCACATCGCGCACGGTTTTTAAAAGTTTAAAGTCATAGCCGCTCTTTTCAGCCAAACGCACGAACGCATCCACATCTTTGGGAAAACAGCTGCCGCCATATCCAATGCCCGCGTTCAAGAAAGAGCGGCCGATGCGCTTGTCATACCCCATGCCCTCGGCCACCTTAAGGACATCAGCCCCGACGCGGTCACAGATCTGGGAGACTGCATTAATAAACGATATCTTGGTCGCCAAAAATGAATTGGATGCATGCTTGATCATCTCTGCCGTGGCCACATTCGTCACAACGATCTTGGCCTGGAACGGCTTGTAGACCTCGCGCAAAAGACGCTCGGCACGCGGCGACTCAACGCCGATCACGATCCGATCCGGATTCATGAAATCTTCGATCGCAGAACCTTCGCGCAGGAACTCGGGGTTCGAGGCCACATCAAATTCAAACGCGGGCTTAGCACCCTTACGGTATTTCGCCGGAAGATTAAGCTTAACCGTCCGCTCGATGCGGCTGCCCGTCTGGGCTGGCACGGTTGATTTCTCAACCAGCAGTTTATACGAATCCATGTGCCGGGCGATCTCGCAGGCCACATTTTCAATATAAGTCAGATCCGCATCGCCATTCTTCTTGGACGGCGTGCCCACCGCAATAAAAATAACTTCCGCTTTCTTCGCAGCATCCGCAACAGAGGTAGAGAACGTCAGGCGCTTGGCCTTCAAATATTTATGCATCAACGGCTCAAGGCCAGGTTCATAAATAGGAACTTTGCCAGCCCTGAGTTTTTTGATCTTATCGGGATTATTATCAACACATACGACATGATGTCCGATATGCGCCAGGCAAACACCCGTCACAAGCCCGACATACCCTGAACCGATGATCGCAATATTCATAGGATGATCCGCCCTATTAAGGATTCGATTGTGCGCCTGAAGCAATGCGGCTGAATGCCGTATTACCACCTGTTGATACCGACGGGAATGCCTTGATGCGGAAAATGATCCACACCTCATTGCCGCCTCCCTTGGTCCCGTCGACCTGATCATACGGCCTCTTTTGGCCAACCGAGAATTCCACTTCCCAGGAATGAAGATCGCGGACAAACGCATAGCGACGCTCCTGCCATGCGCCAGTATCCACATTCCAACGTTGATAAACCGCTGTCCGCCATTTGGGATTAAACTTATATTCCCATGTCGCGGTCACGATATCATCGTCGTCATGTGTATAACGCCGGCTGATATCAAACGCCCAATTCTTGTGGCTATTAAGATACATATCAAAATTCGCGGTCCTAAGATGATTTTGATCATT
>CAJBYM010000045.1 GCA_903959815.1 Candidatus Omnitrophota bacterium | reverse complement strand
GTGATCCACACGGCGAGTGAGGCCGAGGCGCTTATCCTTGAAGCAGCCCTTGTTAAAGAACATCTTCCCAAATATAACATTGATCTGAAGGATGCGAAGTCGTACCCCTACATTGAGATCACAGGGGAGGAATTTCCTTTGGTATCTGTGGTGCGCTTCGTTAAGGTTGAACAGAAAAAGAAGGGCGCAAAATATTTCGGCCCTTATGTTGATGCAAAACTCATTCGGGAAGCTCTTGGGCTTATCCGCAAGATCTTTCCTTTTCGTAGCTGTGCGACATTGCCGTCGAAAGCCTGCCTTTATTACAACATTGATCTGTGTGATGGCCCTTGTATCGGTATGATCCCGGCAGATGCTTACGCGCGGAATATGAAAAGCATCAGGCTGATCCTGCAAGGACGCAAGGATGACCTTTATGGCGAGTTGAAAGATCAGATGGAGCGTTTGGCACAGGCCAAGGATTTTGAACAGGCGGCCAAGGTGCGCGATCAGTTGAGGGCGATAGGTGCGTTGTATTCTTCGAGTGCGGATGAGAATTATTTTAAAGAAGTTGAACAGCTTGAGCGCGCGCTGGGTCTTGCGCGTCGTCCTGAACGTGTTGAATGCATTGACATTTCAACGACCATGGGTGAGATGGCCGTGGGGTCGCTGGTGTCTTTTTTAAATGGTAAGCCGGACAAGGGTCATTATCGCCGTTTTCGTATCAAAGAGGTTGACGGCATGGACGATTTCAAGATGGTTGCTGAAGTGGTTCGCCGCAGATACGGTCGTTTGAAACGTGAGGGTGCGGCGTATCCTGATCTGATCGTGATCGATGGCGGCAAGGGCCAGCTTGCGTCTGCCTGTGCAGAGTTAAAAAAGCTGGATGTTGATATCCCTGTTATTTCTTTGGCGAAACGAGAGGAAGAGGTTTTTTTGCCTGGCAAGAGACTGCCCGTAGTTTTGAGCAAGGATTCTTTGGGATTGAAATTACTGCAGCGGGTGCGTGATGAAGCCCATCGTTTTGCGATTGCTTATCATCGGCATTTGCGGCAGAGGAAGTTTTATGAATAACCCGACTTCTTTTCAATGGAAAGTTTTTAAGGCCACTCTTCAGATCCCTTTGGGTGAGACCCGCACCTATGCCTGGATCGCTAAAATCATTGGAAGACCCAAGGCCGTGCGTGCGGTTGGACAGGCCCTGCGTAAGAATCCATACCCTTTAATTATTCCATGTCATCGGGTTATCAGGTCTGATGGTTCTTTGGGAAAGTATGCAGGCAAGGATAATGGCCGCAAAAAAGAACTTCTTGATATGGAGCGTAAGATCAAGCAGTGGTTATAGATAGCATCTTTTTAGCAGCGCTTCCTTCTTTCCTTTGATTCTATAGTGTATACTTATCAGCGGTGGTAAGGGATGGCATTTCGGGGAGGAGCATTTATGCACAAGACGTGGGCTGCCGCGATGGCTGTTGTGATATCGTTTTGGGCGGCCCCTTGTTTTTCCCAGCCATTAGATGTTTCGAGTGTTGCGTCTGATATCGGCACTGCCGTTTCTTCTTCCAGCTTAGGTCGTTTTTCTTCTTCCAGTATATTTCCAAAGTCTAGCGCTGTACCCAGAGCCCAAGTTCCGGGAATTCTCGCGGGCACGGGTGTACTTGATTCCAGGCTGGATCGTTATGAAATGAGCATGAGGATCGCGGACGGGGTTATGTCTATGGCTGATCCCCAGACACATGTGGCACCCAGTCATTTTGGACATCCGGGGTATCAGGATGCGGCTTTTGTTTATGACAAGGCCGTTGATGCGCTTGTATTTCATGCGGCCGGGTCTGATGAGCGGGCACGGGCTTTGCTTGATTATTTTGCTGTAAAACTTCGTATCTCTTTGAATGAAGTTCGTAAGAATGCGGATGCGAACGGCATTTACGGGATCTTAAAATTGGTTCCTTCTGTTGATGATCCCCGGGGCGTAGGGCTTGTCAATGCGATCAATTGCAGATCGATGGAAGAGGCGGGTCAGGGGCAGGTTGAGTATTGGACGACACCGGGCCCGGTGGCTTTTATGGTGATGGCTTTTTTGCAGGTAGACCGAAAAAAATATTTGCCCGAGGCGATCAGGTTGGGCGAAGCTTTGCTCTTGATGCAGCGTGCGGACGGTGCGATTACCGATGGAGATCGTGATGTGCGCAATGTTCATACCGAGCCGCATATGGACACCTATTCTGCGTTCTTGATGCTTTATGATGTTACGGGTGACAAGAAATGGAGCATCTCCGCTGAGCGTGCGTGGACGTGGTTTGAGAAGAATGTTTATCGTCCGGGTGAGGACGTGATCCATCAGGGCATGCGCCCGGGGGGCGTGAGTGAAGTCTTTGCGACTGATGCCTATTCATGGACGATCGCGGGCCGTGGGGGTGATCGGATCCCGCTGGATGTGCTCGAACGCTTGACGGATACGATGCTGCGGCGCAGCCTGGCCCAGGTTACGTTGGAACTCCCCGACGGTAGAACTAAAACAGTGACGCTTGTGGACTTTGCCGATGTGCAGGACATGCGCATTACTGCGGACCGTGGCGGGTTCCATCCTATGGGGTCGGTCGAGTGGATCGGTGGCGTGATCCTTGCCTTGCAAAAAAATGCGGTGCGTTTTTGGGACGCGGGTGATGCGCTGTCGCAGGATAAGGCCAGATTTTATAAAAGCCTTGCTGAATTCTTTACCCAACAATCTTTGGATTCTTTTTATGAGGTGGAAGGCATCAAGGGTCTGGTTTCGTTCTATGCAACCGGTCAGTGGATCGCGACGGGGCATGGATGGAAAACGCCTTATTTTTATGTGAAAGATCCTTTGGGGAAAGCCGTGATCCGGGGGGGAAGCACCATTAGCAGTTGGCCCGTACTTCCTATCAGGCGGATTAATCCATTTAAGCTGGATGATGCTTATGGCCGTACATATGATGTGATCCCGATCGATGACAGTGCACGTCAGAAAGCCAAGGATCATGTGGCCATGATCGCGCGCCAGCGCATGTTCATGGAAAGTGTTCCGACAGAAATGGCTGCCGATGTCGGGGATATGCCTGAAATGTGGCGCTATAATGTGCAGATGTTCAATGCCTTTAACCGGGGTGATTATTATGCCGCGATCTTGTGGGCGCAGAAGGTTGTTGGAAATTCCGAGTGGCGCAAGCTTGCCATTGACCAGCAAGCGCGTAAGAAGCGGGATATCGGGGGGATCGTGGAATATCCTTGGGGTCGGCAGCCGGCAGAGGCCAAGCTTGAACAGCGGACGATCCAAAAATATCCACTTTTAAATGAGATGGGCGCGGCCATGTGGGGCATGGCGGTCTCACAGTATAAATTGGGTAACAAGGCTGATACCAAGGCCTGGATCAGGACGGTGATCGAAACTGTTCCGTATCATCAGATCTTTGCACCGGCAGGGCCCGGCTATTGGAATGCGCTGGTCTCCTGGCAGGAAAATCCGGGTGGCACGCTCCTGGATGCCGAGATGGGTGAACTTTATCGCGAAGTTTTAAAAGAAATGAAGCTCCCTGCCAACGCACCGCAATCTTATTCTCTCAAGTAAGCTTCTCCGGCCCTTGCCTTAAGAAAGCGCTTTCCTTAAACCGCTTCCATCCTCTTGGTTTCCTTATCTTTATAGTCAATACTTATCTAAGGATTAGGTTTCGTATAAACCATTAAAAATAAGAAGAAATGAATATTTCAAAAACGTTTCAGTTGACGAGAAAGTGCTTATGCGGGTTTATGGCTTTGGTTTTTGCCATGACCTCGGTGGGGACTTCGTCTGCTCAGACCCTGATGAAGTTACCTGTCCCGGGGGCGATCGTTCATGTGAGTGAGCCGTTTAATCCCATTTTGATCAAAGGGGTTCAGGTCCATCCTGAGAATGCGATGATGTTTGATTTTATTGTTGATCCGGGCGATCGTGCGGCTTCTGTGGATACGGATGAGGTTAAGACCTTGATCAAATATTTCATGGCGTCTTTGGCTGTTCCTGAAGATGATCTTTGGGTTAATCTTTCACCTTATGAAAACAATCGCATTGTGCCGGAGGCCCTTGGTTTGACCGAGATGGGGCGCGACATGCTGGCGCAGGACTATCTGTTGAAACAGATCATGGCGTCTTTGATCAATCCTGAAGATGAGCTGGGCAAGAAATTCTGGGAGCGCATTTACAAACAGGCTTATGAAAGATACGGCACCAGTGACATTCCGGTGGATACATTCAACAAAGTGTGGATCATGCCGGGCAAGGCCGTGGTTTATGAAAATAAGGGCAAGGCGCTTATTGTTGAAAGCAGTTTGAAAGTGATGTTGGAATCTGATTATCTTGCGGCAACGAGCATGTTGTCAGGCGAACCGACGACGACCGATGAGGTTAAAAACATCATCCGCGAGATCATCCTTCCTGCCATTGAACAAGAAGTCAATACGGGCAAGAATTTCGCCCAGTTGCGGCAGATCTATCATTCCCTGATCTTGGCGCATTGGTTTAAGAAGAGCTTCAAGAAGTCGATCTTGAATAAAATGTATGCGGATAGATCCAGGATCAAGGGCATTGATCTGGAGGATAAAGATGTGGCACAAAAGATCTATGCGCGGTATGTAGAGTCGTTTAAGAAGGGTGTTTACAACTATGTCAAAGAAGAGGTTGACCCTGTGACCCGGGAAATGATCCCGAGGAAGTATTTTTCGGGTGGTGTTGTGTGGAAGTTGGGTGATGCCGGTGAAACGACCACAGACAAGACCAGGGTTATCAAGTTTGTTCGCGGGCTTGTGAACGGGGCTTTGATGTTCACGGCCTCTTTGGTCGGGCTTGCTGCCCCTACGCAGGTCAAAGCACAGATGGCGCCAACGCCAGATCTTTTGTTGAAGCCCAAAGAGATCACGGTGTCTCTCATTGAACAGCTCGCTGCGCGCAAAGGCATTGAGATCAGGACGCTCAATGATTCATCGATATGGTCGGGGGCGTATACCGAACATGGCATGAGTTTTATTCTGGGGCGTACGAAAGATGGCCGTCAGGTGATCGCAAAAACAAATTTCTCTGATGTGAAAGGCCGGCTGAATGATGCTATTAAGGGGATGATGAAAGCTTTTAAGAAAGTCAAAGATAAGCGGGCTGTTGAACTGATGAATGCTTTTGCTGATGAATTCCGCGAGCATTCTTCGGTTTATGCACGTGTGTTTGAAGGTATCCTAGGTGGACAAATGACCCGTGAGCGTGGTCAGGAGATACTGGATAAGGCCAGAGCTAATACGGATGCTATATGGGGACGTTCAGCTGCGAAGAATAATCGTACGATCGATCCTGACGCGATGAAAAGTGGCCGGCTTGTGCATCCGGTGATCTATATCAACAAAGCTTATAATGCGGAAGATTCAACGCTTCTTTATATGCATGAATTTATTCATGCTTCGATCGCGGCGGCTTTGGTGTATGACGGGGTGTATTTAGGGACTTATCAGGCTGTCGAGCCAGGGGTTTCTCCGAAAATTGATGTGCTTGGCGCCAGCGATGATGAGATCAAACAAATGCTCAAAGAGGCGGTCAAGTTCCATCGGGCAGATGATTTCGCCATTGAACAGGAGTTTTTTACTTGGATCAGTAATCATTTCTTTTATAGTCCTGAGGCGCGCCAGCGCCTTGAAGAAAAGCTTGCTCAGGAGAGCACAGCGTTCATGCCTCATACAGGTCGTATCCAGATCCTGATCAAAGAGTTTGTTGAGGAGCATTTGGTTAGAAATCCTGAAGCCATGGGAATATTCAATCAAACGTTGAATTCATTCGGTGTTCCGCGCATCCCGCGTGAGACTATCCTTAAATTAACGCACAGCCCTCGTCTTGTGAAAGATACGGCGGAAAAGTTGGATCTTATCCGCGAAATTCAGCAATTGGATCTGCGTAACGGAGATACAAAATATTTTGATTTGTTCAGCCGGCAGGCCAAGGGTTTGGATGAGAGCAAAGAGATCAAACAACTTGAAGAAATACTAAGATTTGCGCGATTGGAATCAGAGGAAACAGCTGTATGGCATTTTAGTCCAACCTGGAGAAATGGTGATGAGACCAAGGGTGCTTTAAGGATCCTGGAATCGGGGTCTTTAGCAGGGGGGGAGATCTATGCGGGTAATAAAGATGATATTCGAACGCATGCGAGCAACAGCGGGTATGCCATAGGGTTTGCCGTCGGGTTAACTAAGCGGGGGATGGAAGAGCGTATTCTTTCTTTGCGGACCGGTTATGAACCGACACATTGGGTGATCGAGGGGGATCAAAGTATTCCGATCAATGATCCGAACCTTGTCAGTGAGATCACGTTCTTTAATGTCGATGTTTATTGGGCTTTTATGAAGCAGTTGGCCCAGGAGAACAAAACAAGAATAGCGCAGGGGCAGTCTGTGATCGAGATGCCGTCGGGCATTCCTGTAAAAGTATGGCGTATGGATGATACCGAAATGCCTTGGCAGGAAGTTCAGTCGGATATGCGTTGGCTGGATGAGCAGGATGCGTTCTTGAATGTAGTCGATCAGTTGCGTAGCGCAGGTCGTGTTAAAGACAAGATAACGCATGTGCGGACACTGTTGAAGCAGGCGCGAGAACTAGGTTTAACCTTCAAAGAGATCAATCGGATTATTGCGATCTTGAATGGCGCCTCTAAGAAAGAGATGCGTTATAGGATCTCCGGTGTGTTAAAAGCACATCATCGAGAGCAAAAGGATCTTTGGTCAGAGCCGGAGAAGAAAGATAAAGCTGAAGGGGATGCGCGTCTGGCTTTGAGTGTGGGGCCCGGGCAACATCAATGGCTTAAACAAAGAATTTTGGACATGATCGGCGAGGGTGGTTTCTTAAGTGCGACAGATATGGTTGAACAGACGTTGAAAACAGGACGTGAGATGGGTGTTGGCAGTGAGGGTCAGGTGTTGGAGATCGCTGCGCTTAAGGATAAGAAAAAGATCGAGGACATTTGTTTAAAGGTTGATTATATGCAAGATTTTATTCCCGGCGATGGGCAACTGCGGATTATAGACAATGTCATGTATGGGTATAACGTCGGGCAGGTGATCGCTGTTATTGGGAATGTTCAGGTCCTTTTGACTCAGAGGGGCAATCCCGCAGGTATATCCATCGAAGATACGTTCAATTTGATAGATGACCCGGGTTTGCTTGAAAAGAAATATACCGATTATTTGCAGATGATCGTAGATTTTCCCCAGGAATCTTATGACAGGTTTGCCGAGGTTTATCGCGTACTTAAGGATCGAGGGTGGGAAGTTGATGCGGGCTCATCCCAGAATCTCATGGTCGATGATGTTGAAAAGAGTTTCAATTTGATCGATGTCGGGCCAGCGCGCACAGGCGGTCATGATCAGATCAGCATTTATGCATTGCTTTTCATGTTGATCGATGCAGACCATCTCGGAGCTTCTTATCGCCTGACAGATATTCCTTCGACAGTAAAAGAATCAATTATCACGGTCACGCAAAAATTGATGAAAGTTTTTAATGCCAATGAGGAAATGCTTCAGCAGTTCTCCGTTGAGGCAAATCAATATTATCCCGGAAAGATCCACCAAGAGGAATCTGAGACGTTCTTTGATGTTCTATACAACGGGTCGTTCGATCTTATACGCACTAAGGCGAATAACGGGAGTATGGCAAGTGAAGACGATCATATGGACGTGGTTAATCGTTCGCCTCAGGTTGAGGGTGGTATTGATTTCAAATCGCAGCATATGAATGTTGATCTCAGGGGTGAGGGCATTGATTTTCAGCTGCCTGAAGGTATGCGCCCTATGGATCTTATCGGGATGGAAGGGCTTACGCCGGTTATCATTCGTATTGCCCCTGTTGAGAACCTGTCGGCTTACCTTTTTGCGTCGTCCTGACGCGAATTATAAAAAATATCGACAGACCGCCCCCTTCGAAGTAATATATACAAAATTTCAAATTATATTATTAACATGTAGGGGCGGGTTTTAAACCCGCCCTCTTAAGTATTATTTTATTTAAAGGAGATCCATGGAGATCGGTATTGTCGGATTGCCCAATGTCGGCAAGTCCACCCTGTTCAATGCTTTGACCGGTGCAGCTGCTGCCGCATCGAATTTTCCGTTCACGACCATTGAGCCCAATGTTGGCGTTGTTCCGATTGTGGATGAGCGTTTGACGCGCTTGTCGACGGAATGGCACTCGGCCAAGATCACGCCTGCAGGGATCCGCTTTGTGGATATTGCGGGTCTTGTGAAAGGTGCAAGTGAGGGCGAGGGCCTGGGCAATCAATTCTTAGGTAATATCCGCTCTGTGGATGCTGTCGCTCACGTGGTGCGTTGTTTTCGCGATGACAATGTGGTTAATGTCATGAATGATGTTAATCCCATCGAGGCGGCGGACATCATTGAGACCGAGCTTATGTTATCCGACATGCAGCAGGCGCAGAAGGCCTATGATAAGTGGATGCGACCAGCCAAGTGCGGTGACAAGGATGCCAAGATCAAGTGTGAGGTCCTGGAGGCTGTCTTAAAAGGACTCAATGACGGGATCCCCGTCAGGATGCAGAATGTTGATAAAGAAGGCATCAAGGAGTTTCAGTTCATTACGTCAAAGCCTGTCATGTATGTGGCGAACACCGACGAAAAAGGCCCGGATGAGGCTCTTTTGGCACCGTTACGTGCGCGGGCCGCAAAAGAGGGCGCTGCTATTATTCCACTGTGTACAAAGTTTGAGGCGGAGGTCGTCCAGTTGTCACCGGAGGAGCGCAAGGAATATTATGATGCGGCGGGCATCGGGACCCCAGGGCTTGCGCGTTTGGCCCAGGCTGGACGTGAACTTTTGGGACTTGTGTGTTTCTTTACGGCCGGCGAGCAGGAAACGCGTGCGTGGCTGATCGATAAGGGGACGCGTGCGGTTAAGGCTGCGGGCAAGATCCATACGGATATCGAGCGCGGTTTTATTCGTGCCGAGATCTACCGTTATAAAGATCTGGTTGATCTTGGTTCGTATAAAGCGATCCAGGAAGCCAAGAAGATCACGCTCGAGGGTAAGGATTACGAGATGCAGGAAGGCGATGTTGTTTATTTTAGATTTAGCGTGTAGGGGGCGGTTCATGAACCGCCCGTACATGCGGTGATTATTTATTGGGTGAAATATGAATGAATTATTGTCCCGAAAAATAAAAGAACTTGATCAAAAGATTTCCGACCTTCGGGGGTTTCTTTGACCTTCCTAATCTGTTAGAAAAGATCAAGGACGGTGAGCTGCGTATGGCCGCGTCGGATTTTTGGAACAACCAGGACGAGGCGAATAAGCTGCTGCGTGAAATGAAGGCTTTGAAGTCAACGGTTGAGCCTTTGAAGGAAGCCGAACGGCTGATCACGGATGCACGTGAACTTTTGGAGCTCGCTGAGGGTGATCCCGTCATGGAAGCCCAGATTGAGGCTGACGTCCAGACCCTTATTCCTATTGTCGGAAAGCTTGAGATCCAGACGTTATTATCTGGCCCGTATGATCATTGCAATGCCATTGTGAGTTTGAATTCAGGTGCAGGCGGGACCGAGTCATGCGACTGGACAGGCATGCTTTTTCGTATGTACACACGCTGGGCCGAAGCCAAAGGTTATAAGGCCGAGGTCTTTGATATTCTTCATGGCGAAGAGGCCGGCATAAAGAATGTTTCTTTTCGCGTCGAGGGAGAGAAAGCTTACGGGTATCTCAAGGCTGAGAAGGGTGTCCATCGTTTGGTGCGCATATCGCCGTTTGATTCCAACAAGCGCCGTCATACATCCTTCGCATCCTTTGATGTTATTCCCGAGATCGAGGATGATGTTGAGGTCGAGATCAACCTTGATGATCTGAAGATCGACGTGTTCCGTTCTTCGGGGCCGGGCGGCCAGAGCGTTAATACGGCGGATTCTGCTGTTCGTATCACGCATATTCCGACGGGGTTTATTACGTCCAGCCAGGTCGAACGTTCGCAGCTGCAGAATAAGGCGCGCTGCATGCGGGTCCTCAAGGCCAAATTATTTGAACTTAAACAGCAGGAAATGGATAGTAAGCTGGCTGCTGAATCGGGACAAAAGCAGAAGATCGAGTGGGGCAGTCAGATCCGTTCCTATGTCATGCAGCCCTATCAAATGGTGAAAGATCATCGCACCGATGCCGAGAGCGGGAATATTCCCAAGGTCATGGACGGTGATATCGATATGTTCATTGAGGCATTTCTTAAAATGAGACCGGATCAAAAATAAATTTAAAGGATAACGCCATGCTTGATGTCATCATTCGCAAACCTACCATTAATGCCGCGCGCGCCTTCATTGGCAAGCTTAAACCTGCTGTTAACGCGTACATCAATGAAGATTCTCCTTTGCCGTCAGTCTCCGAGATCAAGCGTTTTGCACAGATCGTTTCTGTTATCAACGGCCTCGAGCCCGCGATGGAGAAATTGACCAGTGAAGAATTGAAAGCCAAGACGGCGCAGTTTAAGGATCGTATCGATGTCATGATCCGTGAAGAAAAAGCAGGTGTCATCGGCGCCCATGAATTGTACCGTCAGGCGAAGAATATTGATGAGCGTCAGAATGCGAAAGATGCGCTCAAGCGCGCTGAACAGGATCTGTTCAAGTCCAAGCAGCATGCGTTAAATGAGCTTCTTCCTGAAGCGTTTGCGTTGGTTCGTGAGACGGGAAAACGGCTTCTTAATATGCGTCATTATGATGTTCAGATGGTGGGCGGCATGGCCCTTCACTTTGGCAATATCGCGGAAATGACCACCGGTGAAGGTAAAACGCTGGTGGCGACTCTCCCGGCGTATCTTAACGCGCTGACCGGGGATGGCGTGCATGTG
Organism: Candidatus Omnitrophota bacterium; assembly: GCA_903959815.1. GTDB lineage: Bacteria > Omnitrophota > Gorgyraeia > Zapsychrales > Fredricksoniimonadaceae > Fredricksoniimonas. The sequence goes on along the minus strand of CAJBYM010000045.1, from coordinate 5,529 downwards.
GTGACGGTCAACGATTACCTTGCGCGTCGTGACCGTGAATGGATGGGGCCGATCTATGAATTTTTGGGGCTTTCGATGGGTGTCATCCAGCATGATATGTCGCCCGATGAACGCAAAGTGGCTTATGGAGCGGATATTACTTACGGGACCAACAATGAATTTGGTTTTGATTATCTGCGCGACAACATGGTCATGTTCAAGGAAGAGATGGTCCAGCGCGGCCATCACTTTGCGATCGTCGATGAAGTGGACAGCATCCTCGTGGATGAGGCGCGTACGCCTTTGATCATTTCCGGTCCTGCTGAGGAATCAACGGATAAATATTATGTTGCGTATAAGATCTCGCTGGACCTTAAGGGTCGTCGCGTGACTGAGGCGGAAGAGATCGACGCCAAGCACCGCGGGGAAGATCTGGGCAAAGGATTTGATTATGTTGCCGATGAGAAGAACAAGTCCATTTCTTTGACAGAGCTGGGTGAGGAGAAGGGTGCGCAGATGTTCGGCGTGGCTAATCTTCATGATATGGAAACGGTAGAGTACCGTCATCATATTCTTCAGGCCCTGCGCGCCAAAGAATTCTTTGGCCTTGATACGGAATATGTGGTCAAGGACGGCAAGGTTATCATTGTCGATGAATTTACGGGTCGCATGATGCCCGGCCGTCGTTGGTCCGACGGACTGCACCAGGCGGTTGAAGCCAAACAAGGTATCAAGATCGAGCGCGAGAACCAGACGCTGGCTACGATCACGTTTCAGAATTATTTTCGTATGTATCAGAAGCTTTCAGGTATGACGGGTACGGCGTATACCGAGGCCAATGAGTTCAAGCAGATCTACAAGCTTGACGTCATTGTTATTCCGACGAACCGGCCGCTGCAGCGCATCAATAATACGGATTGCATTTTTCGTACGGCCCAGGAGAAATATGACGCGGCTGTTAAGGAGATCGAATCCTGTTATGAAAAAGGTCAGCCTGTTCTTGTGGGTACGGTTTCGATCGAACGTTCGGAATTTTTATCCAGGCTTCTTAAGTCGCGCGGGATCAAGCACCAGGTCCTGAACGCCAAATACCATGAGTTGGAAGCATCGATTGTTTCCCAGGCGGGTCGTTACAAGGCCATTACGATCGCGACCAACATGGCGGGCCGCGGTACGGATATTATGCTGGGTGGAAATGCAGAATTCATGGCGCGTGCCTTGGCGGCGCAAAAGATCGAGGAAGCCAGGAAGAATAATGAAGAAGCACCCGGGGCTGAACAGCTGGTCAATCAGTTCATCAAACAGTTCCGTGAACAGGTCAAGAAAGAACATGATCAGGTCGTTGCGGCCGGAGGGCTTCATATCATCGGTACAGAACGGCATGAATCCCGTCGTATTGACAATCAGCTGCGCGGACGTTCAGGTCGTCAGGGTGATCCGGGCTCGTCCCGTTTTTACGTGTCGCTGGAAGATGACCTCATGCGTTTGTTCGCCGGTGACCGCATCCGTTCGATGATGGATAGTTTAGGTTTTGCCGAGGGCGAGAAGATCGAGTCCCCTCTTGTTTCGCATGCTCTTGAAACCGCGCAGAAGCGGGTAGAGAGTTACAACTTTGAGATCCGTAAGCAGCTTCTGGAATATGATACGACGATGAACCGTCAGCGCGAGGTCATTTATAACATGCGCCGTTCTATCATTGACGGAGATGATACCCGGGAGCTTATCCTTGAATCCATGCAAACGACAGTGGATGAAGCAGTCCGTCGTCATTTGAATGCTGATCAAGGGAAGGAACGTGATGTGCAGGGACTTATGGAGTATGTCCGCACGCGTTTCGGTCTTGATATTCTCGCCTGGCACGAGCGTTTGACAGGCTCTTCGGTGGAAGATGCGACGGCGATGATCTGTGAGGAGTTGAACCGTTTGTATAACGAGAAAGAACAGCAGATGGGGGCGTCGCAGCTCAGGCATTTGGAACGGATGTTCCTCTTGCACACCATTGATTCAAAATGGAAAGAACATCTTTATGCCATGGATCGTTTAAAAGAAGGCATGGGCTTACGCGCTTTGGGCCAGAGGGATCCTCTGGTTGAGTTCAAGCGTGAGGGATATCATATGTTCCGTGCCATGTTCGAGAGTATTCATATTGATGTTGCGGAACTTATTTTTAAACTTCAGCCGGTGGAGCATGAACAGCGCGTGCGCAGTGTTTTCGGGACACAGCAGGAAACGGTTCATCATGAATTCGAGGGCATGAGCGGTACTTTACATGCCACATCTTTGGGCGAAGATCGTCCTGTATCCGGAGCCAGGCCTGAAATGCGTCCTTTGCAGATAGCGCAAGCCCATCAGCCTGCAGCTGCGGACAAGAAGATCGGCCGTAACGATGATTGCCCGTGTGGCAGTGGGAAAAAATACAAGAAATGTTGCGGGAAATGAGACGAACAGTCTTGGCTCTTGTGAGTGCCGCCCTTTTGGCGTTGTGTTTTGCGTCGGGTGGTTTATGGGGGCTGGCCTGGGTTGCGCTTATTCCGCTTCTTATAGCTGTTGATCAAGACACCCTGGGCTTCGCGTTCCTGCGCGGATATGCTTCAGGGTTTCTTTTTTTTATCAGCACGCTCTTTTGGATCCATCACGTCACATCGCTCGGTCTTATTTTACTGTCGGCGTATCTTGCGCTTTACTGGGCCATTTTTTCCGTTGGTGTTGCAAGGTCTTCTTCCTGGCATTTGGCGCGTCGGGTTATTTTTCTGGCTTCATTATGGGCGGGGCTGGAATATGTGCGCGCGGAAGTGTTAAGCGGCTTTGGGTGGTCAGCCCTGGCGCATACGCAAAGCGTGAATATCCTTTTTATTCAAATGGCCGATATCACGGGAACGTATGGGTTATCTTGTCTGATGGTTGCCGTTGGCGTTGTGATCGCGGTGTATCTTAGAGTTCTTCTTGGTCGGGAGAAGATGCCTGCGGGTTTTCGTTCGACGGCTTGGGGCGTAGTTCTTGTTCTTTGCGTGGTGCTTGTTTATGGTGCCGGACGTTTGAATGTTCCCGCCCCGCTTGCGAAGACACGGGTTGCTCTTATCCAGGCGAATGTATCGCTCGCAGATTATTGGGATCCTCTTTTAAAACCTTATGTGGTCGAGAAACATTTATCTTTGAGCCACGAGGCGATGAAAAGAGCTCCTCAGCTGATCGTTTGGCCGGAGACCTCTTTTCCGCAATTCATATGGGACTATCCAGGCCTTTTTGAAAAGGTCCGGAGTTTTGCCCGTGAATATAAGGTCAAGATCCTTTTGGGTGCGGTCACAAAGACGGGTGAGGCGTATTTTAATTCTGCGATCCTGATCGATGCTGACGGGCAGATGTCCCAGATCTATAACAAACAACATTTGGTTCTTTTCGGGGAGTATATTCCTTTCCGTAAAGAATTCCCGTTCTTGGCAAAGCTCGTACCCATTGATGATTTTACGCCGGGAGATCGGCCTGTCATTTTTCGATTGCCCCAAGGGGTTACATTTTCATCTCTTATTTGTTTCGAAGACACGATCCCTTTTCTGTCGCGTCAAGCCGCTCAGAATGGGGCCGGTTTCTTGGTGAATATTACCAACGATGCCTGGTTTGGGCCATCGCGTCAGTCACGCATGCATTTGGACAATGCTATTTTTAGAGCCGTTGAGAACCGCATGGCGTTGGTGCGCGCGACCAATACAGGGATGAGCTGTGGCGTTCTTTCGACAGGTGAGGTAGTTGCTTGCGTTACGGCTGCTGATGGGCGTCAGGTCATGGTGGATGGTTTCTTGATCATGGATGTGCCGGTTAAAGGGGATGCAGGTGCCGGCGCGCTGACGTTCTATACAAAGTACGGAGATGTTTTTGCAATGCTTTGTTTTATCGGTATACTAGCCATGTCTTTGCCTATAAAGCGTAACGGGGAGGCCTGAAATGTCTGATTATGATCGTGTTTATAAGATTTTGATCATTGATGATGACAAAACTTTACAGATGATGTTAAAAACAGTGCTCATTTCCAATGGATTTGATGTGGTTTCGACATTTTCGGGCGAAGAGGGGTTGACTTTGGCCAAGACGGAAAAGCCCGATCTTATTATTCTTGATGTCATCATGCCTGGTATCAAAGGTCGTGAGGTGTGCCGCCGGTTGAAGGATGATCCACAGATGAAGACGACCCCGGTCTTATTTTTGACATCGAAAGATTCTGATGATGATGTGGCGGCTGAACTTGAGGCAGGTGCGATCGGGCATGTGACCAAACCTGTCAACTCTATGTCGCTTGTGCGTAAGATCAAACAGATTTTGGGGGCGTGATGGCTCATTTCTTGTTTGATCTTATCCGAGGCATCATTCGATTTACTCCGTATCCTATTTTTCGTGCCAAAGCATGGGTTATCGCCTGGGTACTTTATCTTGTGTCTCCTAAATTACGTCGTTATGCGATCGAGAGCCTGAGCACTGCTTTTGGTGATGCGATCTCTCTTCAAGAAAAGAAAAAGATCGCACGCAGGGCTTTCTTCAGTTTGACCCTTGGTCTGGCTGACCTTATTTTTTATATTGCCAGGCCAGGGCGCGCGGCAGATGCTTTTGTTTTGGAAGGGGCTGAGCATTTGAAAGTAGCCCACGACGCGGGTAAAGGTGCAGTGATCGCTGTGGCGCATTTTGGGCCTTTCGTGGCCATGTTGTTCAAGTTGCTTTATGAAGGACATACGGTCAGGATTGTGATGCGGGCTCCGCGGAATAAGATCTTTGCAGACGAGATCATGACGCGCGAGGCGCTTTTTGTTCCTCATCCAATTTACAGCACGCCTTTGCGTGAATGTGTTGTGGCGTGTTTTTCCGCGCTGCGTCAAAATGAGATCCTGGTCATGCCGGTAGATCAGAATTATGGCGGGCCGGGGCGGGTCTTTGTGGATTTCTTTGGCCATAAAGCGGCCACAGCCGTAGGTCCCGCGGCGTATGCGTTTAAAACAGGAGCACCGCTTTTTAGCGCGTTTGCTTATCCTTTAAGATCCGGGAAGTGGCGGATCAAGGTTGAGCCTGTTGTGCTCGACCGGACGCAGCCAGAGCGGGATGCGGTCTATGCAGCGACTCAGGAATTGACGACCCGCGTGGAATCTGCGGTGCGCGCTTATCCGGGGGAGTGGGTATGGATGCATCGCCGGTGGAAGGCTGTTCCAAGGCCTGGAGAGATTTAATATTAATGGAGATCATATGAATAAAAAAATACTCTTTTTTACGCTCGGCTTTGCGCTTGTCATCATTGGCGTTGTGCTGACTTTGCGTGACTGGTTATTTCTGGTGATGGTTTTTCGCGGGGTTTTTGGCCCGTTCATGGCGATCGCCGGACTGGTCGTTTTAACACTTTGTAAAGATTAACTTAGACAGAAGATGGGTGTTTGAGTATATTAAAGGAGTGTTTTGCAGGCATTCCTGCGGTTGTACACCCCCAAAAGGAGACAATATGTTGTTTAATTTCTTCCCTAAAGATGCGAATTTCTTTGAACTTTTTGAGAAACAGTCCTTGTATAACGTGCAGGC
>CAJBYM010000044.1 GCA_903959815.1 Candidatus Omnitrophota bacterium | reverse complement strand
CTTCGATCTCGACCAGGCAATCCTTCGGGATCCGCGCGACCTGAAGTGTTGAACGCGCCGGGAAGTCCGACGTGAAGTATTCACTATAAACTTTATTCATGCCCGCAAAATCATTCATGTCCTTCAAGAACACCGACGCCTTCACAACCTTATTGAGCGTTGTACCAGCTGCCGCCAAGACACCCTTGATATTCTCGCAAACACGACGGGTCTGCTCTTCGATCCCGCCTGGAACAATATTCCCCGTTGCCGGATCAAGCGGGATCTGACCCGCACAAAAAACCAAATGACCTGTGATTACCGCCTGACTATACGGACCCACGGCAGCCGGGGCTTTATCTGTTTTAATGATCTTCATACAATCCTTTCAATTATAACCGCGAACGACTTGTTGAACTTTACCAATAATGGACGCTTCTTCCGTCATGGAAATAGGTTTAAATGCCGGATTTGCAGGTTCAAGAACATACCCATTGGCCCCTTTAGCCAAACGCTTAACTGTCGCTTCTTCACCGATCAGCGCGACTACAATATCACCGGCCTGCGCATGATCCTGCTTGCGAACCAAAACAAAATCACCTTCCATAATACCTGCATCGCGCATGCTCTCTCCGCGTACCCGCAAAGCAAATACATCAGGCCCCGGAAATGCGAACTGATCTAAATTAAGGTAACCCAAAAGATCTTCAGCGGCATACACCGGCATACCGGCCTGCACACGACCAAGCACAGGAACCTGAAACAACGCCTCTTTCACCAGCTCGATGGCCCTTGATTTACCTTCCTGCATACGGATATAGCCCTTGGTGACCAAGGCATGCAAATGATCCCGTACCGTTCCGGTCGAAGAGAAACCAAATTTCTGCCCGATCTCACGGATCGTAGGGGCTGACTGATGATCGCGGATCCGCTCATAAATGAATTTGAGAACATCGCACTGCTTGGAAGTAAGTGTGGTTTGTGTCATGCCTTCTTATACCACACAGCTGTGTGGGATGTCAAATTATTTCAAGATCTGTTGATAATCATCCGGCAACCCATACTCCACAAGCCGGACTCTCCCGTCGGAACCAATAAAAACAAGCGTCGGTACGCCCAAAACCTGATATGTTTCAGAAACAAAAGACTGACTATCCAAAAACACATCATTATCCATGCCGTGCGTCTTTAAGAACTCCGCAACTTTATTCTTAGGCTCACCGATATCAACCAATGCCACCACGATCCCATCTTTATCAAAATCCGCTTTCCTGGCCGCGATCTCTTTTAACTGGGAACGGCAATGAGGACACCAGGTCGCAAAAAAGAACAGGATCGCTTTCTTGTCTTTGATCAGCTCGCTCAAACTCGCTGACTTTCCGCTCAAACGTTCCAGAGTGAAGTCCGGTGCTTTTTTACCCATCAACGGGCTTTCCTGCGCACCCGCACAACCTGCACCGCTCAATATAAAGACCATGACCAAGAAATATGCCCCTAATGATTTCATGAAACTCTCCTGTATTAAACTCAAATTGTGCATTACCTCTCCTATTAGAAAATGCGGGTTAAATCAAGTTGATCCCGCGCAGCACATAATAACCCGCGAACCCCAAGAGCACAAGACCAGCTGCTCTCTTTATCGCCAGCATCCAGACTCCCGAACGCGGCAAGCTCGCGATCATCCCGCCCAATGTGCCGGCGAGGATAAGCGTGCCACCCACGCCGCAAGCAAAGACAAATAACAAACTGGCTCCGTAAAATATGTTCTGCTTTGAAGCCACGTACACCAAGAGCGAACCCAAAACCGGCGCTGTGCAAGGGCCAACCGCGAAACCAGACGCGACCCCCATCACAAGCACCATCCATGGACTTCTGGGTTTACCCGACGAAAATATCCGCATCGTCGGCAAGGAGGTGACATCCATCATAGCCAAAGCAAAAAACAAGAAAATACCCGCAATGACAAAAGAAAAACCGGGCGTATTTTGCACCACACCAAAAACTTTTCCCGTCATAGCCGCGAAAACCGCAAGCCCGGCATAAGCACAGGCAAGGCCAAAAACATACAGCAACGAAAGAAAAAAGGCGCCTCGACGGGTGCCATGAACATTCGCACCGGCGATCGCCGCCGTTATCACCGGGATCAAAGGGTAAACGCAGGGCGTTAAACTCACCACAACCCCCGCCACAAATACTCCGGCGAAATCAAAAACACTTCCTGTAATCACCATTCCGATACTATACCAAAAAAAACCGGGACACACACTTAATTCAAGAACGAATTAAGAATATGTCCCGGTTTTGAATTTTCGCTATGGCGTAACTCTACACATTAACCCCCAAGAGCGAACGCATGTTCACCGGCTGCGGAACACCGACCGGCACGGGCATAATGCCACGCAGATCTTTCTGTAACTCCTGGATCTCGGCTGGGTCGAATTGAGGCATACCT
>CAJBYM010000043.1 GCA_903959815.1 Candidatus Omnitrophota bacterium | reverse complement strand
TAGCAACGCCGCAAAGAGCCAAAGAGCACACCCAAAGCAACCCTATTTCTCTAGAGTTCAACCATTTGATAAAAAAGACAGTAGCAAAAGATACGAGGGCAATAAAGATATTTTCGGGCAGCGCGGTAGCATATGTCCAATAATACCCGATTATCAAGAATACAACGATAGTAATCCAGGATGCTTTTCGGGTCAAACCCAAAGAGTCAGCCAGCCCCCTCAAGAGGGCCATCGAACTTAGAAAAACAAGAGCAGAAGTCCATTTTGCAACTTCATCATGATCCCCTCCTATAAAGATATACTGAATTGCAATGTTCAATGGCCAAAAGACAGGATAGTAGTTAAAAAAATACTCCGTATAGTCTGAAGTAATATTGCCCTGGGCATAAAACATTTTAGCTTTTAAAAGCCATACACTTAATTCATCCCAACTATTTACAGGTTGCGAAACTATCAAGCCGCAATAAAAAGCTATAACACAAAATCCAGCAAACACATAAGGCATATCGCTTACATTAAACGGCGCGTGACCAACACAAAAGATTTTCCATAAATTACCCCGTTGTAATTTCATAAATAAATAACTTCCTAGAAGGCATGCAACCATAACACTTATAACAAGAATAAAACTCAAAGGAACCTGCGCCAAGGCTAGACCCACAAAAATAAATGTTACAGCTAGCATGCCTGTTAGAAATGAGGCGCCCAGTTTTGCCGCCAAGGGAAGCGTATTATTTTGAACAAAGAAGGCACAAAATAAGAAAGAACCAATAATAAAGATAATAAAATTAAAGAAAAGAAACGTAACAAAGATAACTGCCTGTGAATTACCCCGATCTGGCTGCACCGCTTGAAATTCCGCACCAGGCAAAGCAAAAACTCTCACCCCACTTCCGACACCATATGATTTCCAACCCAAAGGAATCGCCTTAATAAAATGATCAAAATCAATAAAGTATTGCACGCGACATGAATAATCAAAGCGATTAAATTCACTCGGCCAATAATCTTTAACTTTAGCAGGGAAAAGAGCATATTTAAAAGAAACGACTCGATAATAAGAGCCTCGTTCTTTAGGAAATGAAGATTCGACACAAGCTGCCGCAGGAAGAATCTTCTTTATCTGCAAGACAATCTTAGTTAATGGATCTTTATTCCTTAAAGCATCGTAATCTGCTCCCAATAATATAAATTGCCGAATGGAAGGAAGCCCTGTTGAAACCAATGCACTGCCTTTTTCAAAGAAAAAAACAAGCACTATTCCAACAACAAGAACACACATAGTCATTCGAAAAATATGACGAAAAAACCATACACCCATAATCAAAAGCCTCAATATCTTTTTCTTTCTATGAAAACAAGACAGCTAGCACGATCATTTCGCCCTAGCCATGCTCCTTTAACCCGTTTCAAAGGTCGACCATACGAATAAAGAACTTCCATTTAACCATTTCAATCGAGATAACTAAATCTAACAATTAAACTTTTTATCCATCCCACAAAAAATAAAGAAAAACTCTAAATTCTTCTAAAAAAGATAAAACTTCTTAGAAATACTATTCGCTTTGAGACTTAACACGTTGATAAATATTAATCCCTATAGGCTCTATCCAGCTACCTTGTTTTTCACAATTTCCAAATTTACGAACAAGGACAAAATTTCTTTTAATATATTCCCCCAAAACAGGACAATAAGTTATACCCAAAAATCCCAAACCTTTTTCAAAAGACTCACTCCGAGTAGAGATAAGAATAAACCGAACTTTCTTAATATTCATATCGGAAATAATGCGCTCTTCTTGTTCGCGCGGAATGTAAAGATGATCAAAGAAAATAATCTCTGGAACGGGGCTTGACCTACCGGTTAAGTAAAAAAATAAAGGTTCGTATGGCAGCATCAAAAAAGGCTCGCCTTGCGCAAGATTGCGGTCTATAAAATCAACTGTTTTTAAAACGGTGCCAAGCCATTCCGAAGAGTTTCCTACATAAACGCAAGCCTTTTTTATTGGCAAGAAGTTCTTTGACGGCTCAATGACCAACCTTTTATATTCAAAACGGTACATCAGACCTTGAAAGATCAGTGCCGTTATTAAGCCGCAGAGAAAAAGTTTAGTTCTAAACCCCAAAGTCTGCAACATCGTCCCAACAAGAAAGAATATAAACAATATTGATGCCGGCGTTACCCACCACAGTCTGTACAAAGTACCACTGAGCAAAAACTCATGCGCACTCATAATGATAAAGATCACAATGATCAACACACCCAAGAAATGCTTTCTATAAACAGCTATAAAACCAGATCGATAGATCGACATCACTAAAAGCCAACATGAAGAAGATATAAAAAGAAACCATTTGATTAAAACCAATTCTTTCTTAGAAAAGAAGGAAAGCGTATTGATCGAGCTTTCATCTGTCATCAAATCTAAAACAATCTTCTTAAAAAAGACCACCATAGACTTAAAAATGGACATCTTGGCTGGATCATACCCAGGAAAGAAAGGAAAACATTGTTTAATATAGTAACCAGGCAGGCCCCATAAAAAGAATCCATAAATAACAATCATTAAGAACGTCGGAACAATAAGATACAACAAATCCGAAGCTTTCAATGATGCGGAATTACCACAGGAGCGCATATAATTCACCAACAAAACTGATAAAGCTACAGCAAAAGTAGCCGCGAATCCCATATTTATTTTAACCAGGAACAAAAGAAACAGGCAGGCTGAAATAAATAAATAATCTTTCTTATTTTCATGAATAAAGGATCGCAATACAAAGAAAATAATCAAAAGTATTAAAAGGACTCCCCCGGTATGACTGAATGTATACGTGAAATCCTGATTAAACACCCAAAACCATAATGCACCTAAGATGGCCACAATTCTAGCTGTAAAAAGGCTCAAACTAAAGTAGATCACACAACCAGAAAGAACATTCAATACTATTCTTCCCAGAATAATACTATGAATAGAATCGCCAAAAACTTTAAAGAATAAAGCATAATAATACGGCATTAAAGGACCATAATTCCACCAGAAATCACGGTATACGAGGGCGCCATTAGCCGCCTTTTGATAAGCATAAAGATCTCTGCCCGTATCTCCCTGAACCAAATAAGGCAATGTATCCATCGTCGGCCAATAAATAAAGAAAGCAGATAGAACCAAAGACACGAGTATTATGAACCTGGCGTGGTTAGATAAAAGAATACGAGCCCTTCTTACAAGATTATTAAACATGTCTATCCTTGCCAGCCATTGCCAGTTTATGTTCTTTAAAATAAGAAAGGATATCTGTGGCGATCATACTAATCTTGGTTTGTTGTACAATTTTATCACCCGCCTTGCCATGCAAATAAACACCCCATTTAGCCGCTTCAAACGGCAGCAATCCCTGGGCGAGAAATGCCGCGATCATGCCTGTCAGAACATCACCGCAACCCGCGGTTGCCATCCCTGCGTTGCCCGTCATATTGATATAAATTTTTCCGTCAGGCGATGCCACAACAGTCCGATGGCCTTTAAGGACAATGATAGAACGCCATTTACGTGCATATTTTAACGCCGCTCTTTTTCGGGCCGAAACAAGGTCGGCCGCTACACACGCTCCCGTCAATCGAGCCATTTCTCCAGGATGAGGTGTTAAAATCCTTGGTCCTTTTGCCTTCAATAAGATATCTGTATGGCCGGCCATAGCATTAAGCGCATCCGCATCAACAACCATGGGCACAGGGCACTCCAACACTAGACGACGAACAAATTTTACCGTCGACGGGTCAAGAGAAAGCCCCGGGCCTATCGCTACCACGTTAAACTTTTTAATATGTTTCAGAATGTCTGTTGCTGCCAAGAAAGAAAATGTCATAGCCCGCGTTTGAGCCACCGGAAAGGTCATAACCACATAAGAGATCTTTTTTTGAAGAGTAAGATTGAGGCTTTTAGGGACCGCGGCTGTAACCAATCCCGCACCGGCGCGCATCGCCGCCAAAGATGTCAAACACGCAGCGCCCAGCATGGCAGGCGATCCAGCCACAACAAGTACATGGCCAAAATCGTTCTTATGAGCGTTATTCTTGTGTCTCAACAACGGCGCTGGCAACCGCATAGAATTTGGAGTGGGAGATGGATAAATGGACCGTACGCCCTGGGCGCAGCCCCTTAATATGACATACCGGCTTGCCGTCTTTATCATTGGTGATCGTCAAATCTTTCCAGCTGACAGCTTTATCACCCAATGCTTTATAAACAGCCTCTTTGGCAGCAAAGCGCCCGGCGTAATGTGGATACGGGACCGCATGCGACTTCGCGTAAGCGATCTCCTGCGGATTCAATACACGCGATAAGAACCGGTCACCCCAGGTCTCAACAGCCGTGCGGATACGAGGAATTTCAATGATGTCAACACCGGTCCCAATGATCACGCTGTTCCTCCGGAAGCCAACACCCGCATTTGTTTGACCGCACGATCAAGCCCGACACATACAGCATGTGCAATGATCGAATGTCCGATATTGAGTTCATACATACCAGGGATCATGGCCACAGGCCGCGTATTATCATATTTAAGGCCATGCCCTGCGTTAACAACAAGCCCTGCCGAACGCGCATAAGCGGTCATAACCGTCAATTTGTGAAGCTCTTTTTTGATCACCGTAGACGTCTTTGCCGTCGCATAACAACCGGTATGAAATTCAACGATCCCTACCCCCAGTGCAATTGTCTTATCGATCTGTGCCTTATCCGGTGCAATAAAAAGGCTGAGTTCAATGCCCCGATCCTGCATTCTTGCACAAGCTGTCTTTAAACGCCTGAACTGACCTATCACATCAAGCCCGCCTTCGGTCGTAAGTTCCTGACGGCGCTCCGGAACAAGCGTAGCCTGGACAGGCCTTAAGCGACAAGCGATATTGACAATTTCCGGCGCGATCGACATTTCAAGATTAAAACGGATCGCAAGTTCTTTCTTTAAACGGACAACATCCTGATCATGGATATGACGACGGTCTTCACGCAGATGGGCAACGATAGAATCAGCTCCCGCCTTCTGGCACATCAAAGCTGCCTTAACAGGATCAGGATCAAATTCACGTCTGGCCTGCCGGATGGTCGCAACGTGATCGATATTAACACCTAATAGCGGCATAAGGACCTTATTTCAGGATCTCACCGTTAACATAGATCCACGTAATGATGGCGATCCCCAAGGCAATAATTTTGAGCGGAATATTGGTTGTCAGAAATTCTTTCATTTCTTTCCTTTGGCAGGGACGATCAAAAGATCTTTTAAAATATCACGCAAGCGCTCAGGGCCCGTCACAGGAATGAACTTCCCGTCACACGCCACCGAGATCTCTCCGGTCTCTTCAGAAACAAGCAGGACCACCGCGTCCGTATGTTCGGTCAACCCCAATGCGGCACGATGCCGCGTACCGATGATCTTGCTGAGATTCTGATTATCTGTCAGTGGAAAAAGACAAGCCGCTGCCAATATCCTTTGGCCTCGGATAATAAGGCCTCCGTCATGGATCAACGATTCGTGTTTAAAAATAGTCTGAACAAGTTCGGCTGTGACAAGCCCGTCGATCTGAACACCGCTCTCGGCATATGTTGTCAGTTTCGCCTCACGTTCCAAAGCAATAAGACAACCCGTCTTCTTCTCGGAAAGCTTAAAAGCCGCGTCAGAAATTTCACTGATGACCGCCACCACTTCAGATTCTTCCAAAAAAAGATTAAACAGATGCCCCCGCCCAAGACGCGCAAGGCCATGACGCAGTTCCTGCTGAAATAAGATCACCATCGCCAAAATAGAGATCGCGAAGAACTTCATCAAAAGCCAGTTGAGCGTATCAAACCGGAACAACTGTGCAACGAGGAACATGATCGCAAGATACGTGATCCCTTTTAAAACCTGAAAAGCCCTGGTCCCCTGAAAAAATAAAAGGATGCGATAAAAGATCCACCATAAAACCAGGATCTCCACGAATGGCTTAACCATGAACCAGATTTCAAGAACATTCATATGTATACCTTTTTATGCCCGATTGATCACAGCATCTGCCATCATGACAACCTGTTTCATGGCTTTAACATCGTGAACCCTGACGATCGCTGCACCCGACGCCACCCCAAGCGCAACCGTAGCAGCCGTACCCATGAGGCGATCATCCACATCAAGACCAAGAACCTTGCCAATAAAAGATTTACGGGAAGTCCCCAGCAAAATCGGATATCCTAAAGACGAAAAATCATTTAACCGCCGTAAAAGCGCAAGGTTCTGATCCAGGGTCTTGGCAAATCCTATGCCCGGATCTACGACGATATTCTCTTTCTTTATACCGCACTTTCTGCAATTCTCCAACGCTTTCTTCAACTCTGCTTTTACCTCAAGCACAACATCCCGGTACTGGGTACGCATTTGCATCGTTCGGGACGTACCTCGCATGTGCATCAGAACAAGCCCTGCCCCAGCCGCAGCCACCTCTTTTAAAAGAACAACATCCGCTGACGGCCCCTTGATCAAATTAACAATTGAAGCCCCCGCCTCCAAAGCCTGATGTGCTACCTGAGGCTTATATGTATCCACCGATACCGGCACTTTAACCCGACGAACAAGAGCTGCAATAAGCGGTACCACACGAGACGCTTCTTCTTGAACACTTAACATCTTCGCTCCGGGCCGCGATGATTCACCGCCAATATCCAGAATATCCGCTCCATCATCGACCAACTTAAGGGCATACGAAAAGCCAGAGACCTTTTCTTTCGGATAACGCGCTAAAACGCCATCACCACTGAAAGAATCAGGCGTCACGTTAACAATCCCCATGATCAGCGTCCGCGCCTTTAATTCAAGAGAAAAAGAACTAGCCCGCCAGATCACGCAACTCCCTCAGGCTTCACGACCAATGGCATGCCCAGCAATGTTCGCGCTTCTTCGATATCGATAACTTCTTTTTCGATCAAACGATTCGCGATCAGATCAAGTTTATCTCTATTGCCCATGATCACTGTCTTAGCACGTTGATGCGCGCCATCAACAAGCTTCTTAACTTCCTGATCAATGTGCTTGGCCGTATCATCGCTGTAATCTTTTTCTTCAAAAAGATCGCGCCCCAGAAAAGACGGCTGGGCATTGCGGCCATACGCGCGCTTACCCAATTCATCATTCATCCCGAATGAACAGACCATACTGCGCGCAAGAGATGCCACCTTTTCAAGATCATTGGAAACTCCTGTAGTCGTATCCCCCATATAAACTTCTTCACCCACATAGCCGCCCATCAGGACGGTCATCTGACCAAAAAGTTCTTTCTTGGTGTAGTAATGCTTATCTTCTGTCGGAGGCGTCAACGTGTAACCTCCGGCCATGCCACGCGGGATAATGGAAACTTTAGAAAACGTGTCAACCTCATCTAGTAAAAGGCTAAGAAGCGCATGCCCGGCTTCATGATACGCGGTCATCGCCTTTTCCTTCTTCGACGTAGAATGAGATTTCTTCTCCGGCCCCATGGTGACACGCTCAACAGCAGCAAGAAATTCAGCCATCCCGACACTTTCCTTGCTCCGACGAGCTGCTAAAAGCGCCGCCTCATTGCACACATTCGCCAGATCAGCTCCCGAAAAATAAACCGTCTGCTGGGCGATGCGACGCATATCCACATCTGTATCCAACTTGATATTACGGCAATGAACTTTTAAAACGCCCTCACGTCCGTTAATATCCGGAAGTCCCACCATAACACGACGGTCAAAACGACCAGGACGAAGAAGTGCCGGGTCAAGCGTATCCGGCCTGTTCGTCGCCGCAATGACAATCAAACCGCTGGGTGCGTTAAAGCCATCCATTTCTACCAAAAGCGCATTCAATGTCTGCTCGCGCTCATCATTGCCTCCGCCGATACCGGCAAAACGCTGACGGCCAACAGCATCGATCTCGTCAATAAAAATGATACATCCTTTTCCCAACACCTTGGATGCTTTACGTGCCTGTTCAAAAAGATCCCGTACACGCGATGCCCCGACACCTACAAACATTTCCACAAAATCCGAACCGCTCAAAGAAAAGAACGGAACATCCGCCTCCCCGGCAACAGCTTTTGCCAAAAGAGTTTTTCCTGTTCCTGGAGGACCGACCAAAAGGACGCCCTTGGGGATCTTCCCCCCCAAACGCTCAAACTTCTTCGGCTCTTTTAAGAACTCAATGATCTCCTGAAGCTCTTCTTTTGCCTCATCCACACCGGCCACATCAGCAAATGTGATCTTGTTCTGGCCTTTGTCGGTCACCTTGGCCCGTGACTTGCCAAACGACCAGATCTTATTGCCCATTTCGGCGCCTCTGCGGCCCAGGAACCAAATAAAGAAAATGATCAAAAGAACAGGAACAAAAGAAAAGAACACCTGGCTCCAGAATGTTTCCAGAGGCTGCACTGTCATATCATCAACGTTCTCCCTCATCAAAGCCAAAAGATCCTTATCATCATTAGGAATGTTCAAACGGAATTCTGTGCCGGCTTTCAATGTGACCCGCACCACATTTTCCGCACCTTCCGACAAGATGATCTTCTTAATTGCACGTGTTTCTTTATTGTCTTTAAGAACCCCATAAAACTGACTGTATGTCATTTTGGGCGCAGCCTTGCCGCTATTAGGGGTCGGCTGACCGGCAATGATCAAGAAAATACAAACAATGATCACCCAAAAGATCCAGACACCGCTGCCATCTTTATTGTTTCCAGGACGCGGAGCCTGAGGTTTCTTGCGTGAAGGGGCTTTATCGCTCGCCATAAATACTCCTTAAAGTTTTTCTACAAAGAATCCTTAACTTTCAAACATCACAACAACTAATAATCCTGATCGAATTCTAATTTTCCACGGTCATCAAAACCTTTTCGTTTAACTTTTCTGCCGTCCACATAGGTATCAATATAGGCCAGGCTTCCGTTCTGATGAAGAATACGGACATCTCCCTGAAGCTTGCCGCCAACATAGTTTTCTTCGCTCAAAAGCTCACCCGTCTCATAAAATGACTTGGCTGGCCCCGCCTGAATACCATTAACGATCTCCCATTCACGCTTAATATTCCCATTCGAGAAGAATTCATGCATCGTCCCGTTCTGACGATCTTTATCATATGTGACTTCCATCCAGATCGTCCCATCCTCTTTAAATTCTCTCGCCAAGCCTTGTTTCTCTCCTGCTTTATAGACCCAGTCGAGCCACAGTTTTCCATTAGGATAATATTCTTTAGAAGATCCGTCTTTCTGCCCTTGTTTGTAATAACATTCGCTCTTGATACGTCCGGCATCATAATACTCTTTCACAAGACCATTATACTGATTGGCCTGATACTCAGCTTCAAGAAGAAGGATTCCATTGCGCGAAAACTTTTTACCCGCACCCGAAATATCCCCGTCTTTGAACGTCAGGATCCACTCTTCCTGGCCATTATCATAAAATGTCCGTGAAACACCCTCTTTCTGACCATTCTCATAATTCCATATGGCGTACAGATCCCCATTCTCCTTAAATTCCCGGGCTTCCCCGTTAAGCTCATTGTCACGGTAACGGACCGAGCTCATCAGCACACCTGAAGCACCATACTCCTTGCTCTCACCGTTAAGTTGACCGGAAGTAAATTCCATCGTGTATTTAAGCGTCCCGTCTTCAAAGAAATACTTGCTTAAACCATCAAGATTGTCGTAGCGATAAGCTTCAACACTTTTGGGATTCCCGCTTTCAAAAAACTCTTTGTTCTGACCATGCTGCAATCCATTAACGTAATTCTTCTCAACGAAAAGGGTCCCGTCACTGTAATAGGACTTGTAGGGGCCCTCCAGCAATCCATCCTTATAGGCGCCCACACTCATGATCTTTCCATCGGGATAATATTCACGGAAAGAACCATTTAACTTATGGTTGGCATAAGTTTTTTCAAGCTTCACCCGGCCATCATCAAAGAATTCTCTCGTAACACCGTCAGGGAATTCCTGGCCCCAGGCCGACTGTGCACAAACAATGATCATGAGGAAAAAAATAAACTTCTTCAAAACAGCTTTCTCCAGAATGGGTTTTTCATATTCTATATGGACTAAATTATAATCTCAAGAAAGAGTTATGAATTTATCATTAATAATAGCTTCTATTCCTGCAGGAAGAGAAATGCGCGAAACCTTTGCCTTCAAAGCGGCCTTTTCAAGTAACAGCGCGTGCTGATAAGAAAGTGCCCCCGGAGCTTTGGCGACACGCCCCACCGCCTCACGTAACACCATACGACGAAGAGACTGAGAACAAACCTTCCATGCCTTAAGATCGATCTTTGCCCGCCCCGCACGGACCATCAAGACCTCCCCCAGAATCTTCTGAAGCGATGCCTCAATGAAATCGTAATCAACCGATGCATTTAAAGCCAGTTCAGCTAATTTCTCGATGACAGGAACAGAAAATTCTTTCGCGATATAAGGAATTAACTTATGCCGTATCCGGTTACGTAAAAACGCATCTGTTGCATTCGTCGGATCTTCAATGTGTTTTACTTTAAGCTCAGAAAGGCATGCCTCGATCTGAAAACGTGTGACATCCAACAAAGGCCTTAAGAACATCACACCCGCCATGCGCCTTTGCGGCAAAATACTTCTTAATCCCGACAAACCCGTCCCCCGAAAAATGCGCATCAGGACCGTTTCTGCAAGATCGTTCTGCGTGTGGGCCAAAACAACAGCGTCAGCCCGGGTCTTTCTTGCCATGCGGACAAAGAAATCAAACCGTCTCTCCCGCGCGAAGTCCTCGGTAGAAATCCCCTTGGGAAGCTTTGTCGTATTCTTCTCAGAAAGACAGACTAGTCCCAACCTATGCGCCATTTGTTTTACAAACTTGCGGTCTTTCCCCGACCCTGCACGAAGCGCATGATCATAATGAACAACAATAAGATCCAAAGCCAATTCATGACGGAGAGAATACAGCACATGAAGAAGTGTTACAGAATCCGCACCACCGGAAACACCGACGAGGATCCGGGCACCATAAGGAATAATGCCCTGCTCAATGACCTTTTCTTTTAACTTCGATCCGTGGCTCATGCCCGCTGTCATTCGCTGGACATCCCCCGCATCTCACGACGGGCCTCCTGATAAGCAGTGCGTAATTTATCTGCGTACTTCATATTCGGCGGGACTAATCTTAAATTGGCATAGCCATAACGCAAGATCTCGGCATTTAAAAGCCTGGCATCCGGAAGAATGACATAGGCTAAGATATCCCCATTATCCGCCCGCCGCTGAACATCAAACTCCAAGCGCACAGGCTTACCCTCAGCCAATGAACGCACGAAACCTACGGCCTCCATCTCAAAAGGAGTGGTCGGATCTTCATCACGGATAATAAAACCATGCTCATCCCGTTTGACATCCTTCATCTTGGGTGCGCGCGGCCCCTTGATCCCGATGAGCGAGATCTTTTCTTCGTTTTCAAGAAGAATGCGGTCGGCCGATAAAACCCGCGCGACACGAATATTCTCATACTTGAGCGAAGACGCCAATAAAGGATTAAGATCCGCAGAAAAACTGTGGCTAACAGGAGATAATATAAAGAATAAAATTGATAAGAATATTTGTTTTTTCATGACCGTATCTTAGCATAACTTTATTTAAGAGGCGACCCCCAATTCGTTTTCCACTTTGTTCTCTTATAAGCAAAAGATCTCTCCCCCATTCGGGAAAGAGATCTTTTACGTTTTAAAACAAAAATGGTGGCGGCGACTGGATTTAAACCAGTGACAAATCGGGTATGAACCGATTGCTCTATCGGACTGAGCTACACCGCCAATGCGAAATCCTACCCCTTCATGGCTGCAGGAAAATGTTGCGGAATTATAGGGCAAAGCAAGATAAAATTCAAGGAGGATTTTAACGTTGTGTTATCCGCCGAAGAAAATAATATAAAGCAGGCCTAGAATAATGATGAGCGACGTAATGTAAAAATCGTTATAAACAAGAAAATCACGCACACGTTCCTGAAATGTATAAGCAAACTTAACCGTCTCAGATTCCACATGTCCCGACGCCTTCATGCGCAATACATCTTCCCGCTTAAAGCGCAGATACTGCCCCGCGATCTTATACGCCTGCAACTTCTTTTCATCCACAAGCGTCATGAGCTTGCCTTCAGAGACCCCCAGGATCTGAGATGATTCACGGACCGTAACATACGGGCTCGTCGTCATTTCATAGCTCCTGTAGCAGCCCAATGATCGATCTGAACGCGTTCAAACTTAAAATTATCACCCTCTTTTATAAAAGGGATCTTGCCTGAATTCACCAGCTCCCAGATCACACCCTCTTCGATCTCAAGATAGGTCGAAAGTTCCTTCACACTGAACCATTCCCCGGCCGGCGCGTCATTAAGGGTCATATGACACATCCCCTGGAACACAGCTCCCTCGACCACATTAAGCTTGGGCGCGTGGATATCTCCCAAAAGAACAGCCGTTGGCATTAACGTCAAAAGCTTGGTGGCGTGAACATTGCCTTTGACCTTACCGGCAATGACCACATAGTCTCCCGTAACATCAGCCTCGACGGAAGCCCGTACGCCAACACTCAGGGACCCTCGAACATCAAGTTTTCCGGTAAAAAGACCATTGATCCTCAGATCCACAGGCTCTTTGAACGAAAGGGTGCCGTTCATTTCAGCATTAAGTTCGATCATATTCAACGTGGGTGTTGCTACTGTCTTTGCGGACTTCTTATCGCCAAAAGCCATAGGTGGGGTCTCCTTATGTATACTTATAACAAAGCACGGGTCTGACGTCAATCAGAACAATAGTTTAAATACGGGCGATCTTAAAGAACATAAGCCAGACCAGCCACCATGGCTGCATTATCCATGCAAAAAGGCATGGCAGGAAAGCTGACCGTAATACCCGCTTCCCCGGCAAGTTGATGAAGCCGCTCCCGCAGGCCTGAATTCGCCGCCACACCGCCGCCGACAAGAAGCGTTCGCGACTTTCTTTTGACACATGCCTCAACACTCTTTTCCGCAAGAACAGCGATTACACTTTCCTGAAAAGCAGCCGCAACCTTCTCAACAGAATATCCTGGTGTACCCGAATGCTTCCGGGCATGATACAGCACCGCGGTTTTCACACCGCTAAAGCTGAAGTCATACGTCCCTGGTAAGGCCGCCTTAGGGAATCTTAAATCATTGGCCTGAAGAGCCTCAGAACCGACATCACGCGACATCCTGTCGATCACAGGCCCACCCGGGTAACCGATCTGAAGAATGCGTGCCACTTTATCAAAAGCTTCGCCAGCTGCATCATCACGCGTTTGTCCTATCAGACGGAAACTCTTAAAATTCTTGATGGCAAAAAGGCTCGAATGCCCACCGGATACAACAAGTCCTGTCGCAGGAAGAGGCAATTCTTTGTGAATCGTCTTTAAACGCTTAGAGCCTTTATCAACAAGATAATTGGCATAAATGTGCGCATGGATATGGTTCACATGGATCAAGGGCTTCTTGAGCGCATACGCCAAAGAATGTGCAAATGTGATCCCCACTAAAAGCGAACCAATCAACCCGGGGCTCTTGGTCACAGCAATCGCATCAATATCCCCAACGCTCAAACCGGCATCCTCGATGGCCTTTGAGGTCACAATATTAATGTATTCCAACTGACGGCGTGAGGCGATCTCAGGGATGATCCCGCCAAACTTTTGATGTTCGCCCAGACTGGTCGCCACGACATTGGACAACACTTCAGAACCGTTACGAACAATGCTCGCCGACGTCTCATCACACGACGTTTCAATTCCTAAAATATTCATTCTTTTTGTGCCCTAATAAAATCTTTAACGCTCAGGAACTGATAGCCTTGCTGTTTCAATTTACGGATCTGCTCAGTGACGATCTTAAGTGTCAACTCCCTGTCATGCCCGATCAAAAGTGCGAAGCCCCTCTCCTTAGCGATCCTTGCCCCCTCGGCAAATGAGCGTTCGATTGCCACCCGTTCATTACGATTATCCAGAAAGACCGCACGTTTGGCAAAAGGGATCCCCATATCACCCGCGACCTGAGAACATACGGTTTGCCCACTGGTCATACTGTCCACAAAAAACAACCCGCGCCGTTTGAGCTCTGTCAGAATAGTTGTCATAAGCGCCTTGTCTTCTGTGGCCTTAGAGCCCATGTGATTATTCACACCAACGATCCCCGGATACTCATCGAGAATACGCTTGAGAAGCTTCGAAACTTCCTTTTGAGACATCCACGTCGTCAGAATATACCCGCGGGGATAAACATCCCGATTAACATGTGGCTCAAGTGGAAGATGCAACATGGCCTCCTGGCCACTTGAACGCGCACATTGAAGGACATCCTTGGAATACTCAAGATTAGGAAGAATCGCAGCCGCAACAGGCGCTCCAAAACCCCCCAGATATTTGCAATGGGTCCGATTAAAGCCCCAGTCATCCAGCACAATGGCGATCCGCCCCGTCACCTTGCCAGCGGACGGCTTAACCACAGGCTTTACAGCCGGCTTGACCGCCACAGGTTTCACTGGCACCTGCGGTGTCTTATGCGTAAAAAGAAAATACCCTTGGAGGCAAACAATAGCGACCAGCACCCAGATAATAATGACCGGCCACGGTGTGCCGTTATTATTCTTTTTTGTCAGCCCCATAAAACCACTCAATTCTCAGACGTCGTCAACTTCTTATAGATCCGGATCCCTTTAAGAACGCTGATCGCGCTCTGGACCTGATTGTCTTCGCTCATGTGCTTCTTCATCAATTCTTCACGCTTGCGCTTTTCGATCTCATTAGGATCTTTGATGCCCTCTTCTTCAAGTTTCTCAAAGATCTCTTTGCTAGCTTTCTCTTTCTTATCAGACTTGAGAGCCTTACCATCAACAACTTCCTCGGCATCAGGATCATCTGATGTTTCTCCTTTAGGATAAATGCGCTCGACCACAATATCAGGGGTGATCCCGATATCATGGATGCAAACGCCCGATGGCGTAAAATACTTGCTCGTCGTCAAACGCAAGCCGGAACCGTCCGGCATAGGGATCACAGACTGAACAGATCCTTTGCCGAAAGACTTTACACCCAACGTCACGGCGCGTTTGTTATCTTTCAAAGCACCTCCCAAGATCTCGCTGCCTGAAGCACTGCCCTCATTGATAAGCACAACGATCGGCCATTCTGCAAATTCATTCTTCGTATTATGCGATGTGCTAATGGTGTTTTGTGACGGATGACGACCTTTGGTCGACACAATAGTCTTGCCGTTAGGCAGAAACATCTCGCTGATCTGGATCGCCACATTCAAGAGACCACCCGGATTATTACGCACATCCAAAATAAGAGCCGTAGCCCCATCATCTTTTAGTTTTACCAATGCCTTGCGCATCTGTTCCGCAGAATCTTCGCGAAACTCGACCAACCTCAAATATCCGATATTGTCTGTAATAATGTGCGGCTCTTTAATGTCCTGGGTATGAATGATCTCGCGGACAATATCAAATTCGTGCAACTTATATTCAGATTCACGCAAGATCGTAAGATGGACCTTGGTCCCTGGCTTGCCACGTAATTTCTTCACCGCCTGACTCAACGTCATATCCCGTGTCAGCTCTTTTTCAATCTTCACGATCCGGTCACCAGCTTTAAGACCAGCTTTCCACGCCGGCGTGTCCTCGATCGGGGTCACAATCGTCAATAGGCTGTCACGGATCGAGATCTCGATGCCAAGGCCGCCGAATTTACCCTGTGTATCTGTCTTTAATTCATCATAATCTTCAGGATTTAAAAACTGGCTATGCGGATCCAATGAATTCAACATGCCTGTCAAGGCACCATAAATAACATCCTTGGGCTTCTTCTCTTCTACATATTCACCCATGATCGTCGTTAAAGCATAGCTAAAAAGCTCAACCTGTGAGTAAAGGTCCTCGGGCTCCTTAGTCGATAATAACGCCGCGCCTTTTGTTGCCTCTACACCATTGACGACAGCGTTCAAAACGGCCCCCTCACCCAGCAACGCTTTCTTTTCCTCGAGAGGTGCGGGCATCGGCTTGTCCGATTGGGATACAGCGAATGTGGCGAATCCAATAATGCCGCCAACAATAAGGACTGGTAAAATAAATTTCTTAATCATTCTGCAATCTCCTTGTGAGGATCTCATTCACTTTTTTTGGATTCGCCTTACCCTGCATCTTTTTCATGGCCTGCCCGACAAGAAAACCTAAAGCCCCTGTCTTGCCGCCCTTGATCTCAGCCACTGTCTTTAAATTATCCGCCAGAACTTCATCAACCACTTTCTCCAAAACAGTGTCGTCAGAAACCTGAGCCAGTCCTTTTTCCTGAATAATAGACTCAACGCTCTTGCCTTCACTTAAAACAATACCCAGAATATCTTTTCCGACGAGGTTGCTCACAACCCCATCCTCAACCTTGCGCACAAGCTCCGTCATCTCTAAAGGCAACAACTTGATCTGGGCAAACACTTTTTTGCGCTCATTCAATTCCTTCATCAAAGGGCCGTTAAGCCAATTAGCCAGTTTTTTAGAGTCAGGATAAATCTTAATACAGGCTTCAAAAAAATCTGCTAGAGCTGGATCCTGAACAAGAATAAACGCATCATATTGGTTCAATTTATATGCCGTCATAAAACGATCCAACTTTGCATAGGGCAACTCCGGAAGATCTTTCTTCACACGATCGATCTGAGCCACATCCAACGTGAATGGGACAAGATCAGGATCCGGGAAATAACGGTAATCATGGGCCTGTTCTTTACTGCGCATGCTAAGCGTTCGGCCTTTAGCCTCATCCCATAACAAAGTCTCCTGGACAACGCTGCCGCCCGAAAGAATAAGACCCGTCTGCCTTCCCACTTCAAATTCAATGGCCTTCTTGACCGCGCTAAAGGAATTCAAATTTTTTAACTCTGCTTTTGTTCCAAGTTTATCCTGACCGACAGGGCGAATGGAAACATTAGCATCACAACGCAAACTGCCCTTTTCCATATCACAATCAGAAACACCCAAATAAGAAAGTGTCAGCTTAAGTGCCGTCAGATAATCATAAGCTTCTTCAGCAGAGCGCATGTCCGGCTCAGAAACGATCTCAACAAGAGGTGTTCCCGTGCGATTATAATCAACCAGCGAACACGCATTCTCTGCATCGTGGATAAGCTTGCCGGCATCTTCCTCCATATGCGCACGTGTAATACCGATCCGTTTCTTATTCCCATTGGACACAACATCAAGAAAACCATTTTTCGCAATAGGAAAATCATACTGCGAGATCTGGTAATCCTTAGGCAAATCAGGATAGAAATAATTTTTACGATCGAACTTAACGAAATCATTGATCTGGCAATTGAGCGCAAGCCCCACCTTCATCGCATCAAGAAGCACCTGCCGGTTCAAGACAGGCAGCGTCCCGGGAAGTCCCAAACATACCGGACACACATGCGTATTGGGCGCATGCCCAAACTCATTGCGACAGGCGCAAAAGATCTTCGTTTGTGTCTTTAACTGTAAATGAACTTCTAGCCCGATAACTGTCTCAAATGTCGTCATAGGACAGCCCTCTCGAGATGCCATGGCGTATTTTGTTCATATGCATACGCCGCACGCAACAACGTTTCCTCTGCAAATGGCTTGGCCATGAGTTGAAGTCCGATCGGCAGTCCCGCACGGTCAAAACCACACGGCACAGAGATCGCCGGAATACCCGCCATATTCGCCGGAATGGTAAAAATGTCCGACAGATACATAGCCAATGGATCGTTTATTTTTTCTCCGATACGGAATGCCGTTGTCGGAGATGTCGGCGATAAAATAACATCACAGTCGGAAAAGACCTTATCAAAATCCTGCTTGATCAGCGTGCGGACTTTTTGAGCACGTAAATAATACGCATCGTAATACCCCGATGAAAGCACATATGTGCCCAGCATGATACGACGCTTGGCTTCATCACCAAACCCCCTCGCACGGGTCTCTTCGTACATATCGATCAAAGGGCTCTTACGCAGATTGGGTGGCATCGCACGCAACCCGTACTGCACACCGTCAAAACGCGCAAGGTTCGAACTGGCTTCCGCTGTCGCAACGATATAATATGTCGCCACCGCGTACTCTGTATGCGGCAAGCTGATATGTTTAACAACCGCGCCCTGTTTCTTGAAAACCTCAATAGCGGCTTTTACAGCTGCGGCAACATCCGGCTCAATACCATCAAGAAAATATTCTTGAGGGATCCCGATCTTCAAGCCATTGATATCTTTCACCAAAGCTTTTGTATAGTCCGGGACAGGCACATTCAACGAGGTCGAATCACGCTCATCAAAACCGCAAATGATGTTTAAAAGCAAAGCACTGTCTGTCACATCTTTTGTGAATGGACCGATCTGATCCAGACTCGACCCAAACGCGATAAGCCCGTAACGAGATACCCTCCCATAGGTTGGCTTTAAGCCAACCACGCCGCAAAAAGATGCGGGCTGACGAATCGAACCTCCGGTATCACTGCCCAAAGCCCACAAAGCCTGTCCTGCTGCAACTGCCGCCGCAGAACCACCGGAAGAACCACCCGGAACACGATCCAAGGCCCAAGGATTGCGTGTCGGACCATAAGCCGATGTCTCACAGGACGAGCCAAAAGCAAATTCATCCATATTGGCACTACCCAGAATAAGGCCGCCAGAAGCTTTGATCTTATCAACCACACCGGCATCATACGGTGGCTTAAACCCCTTAAGGATCTTGGATCCACAGGTCGTTAACTCACCCTTAACACAAATATTGTCCTTAATAGCGATAGGAACAGGACAAGGACCAGCTTTTATTTCAGGCGACGGGAATAAACGAACAAAAGCATTTGTTTTTACATTGAGCGTTTGCGCACGTGCAGACACCTCAGCCAAGACGGATGAAGCTGATATCTTGCCGGCTTTTATCTGATCCAAGATCTGATGGACTGTGAGTTCAAAAAGATTCATTCGATGACCTTCGGAACTTTATATCCGCCATTAAGATTTTCAACGGAGAAAGCCAAGGCCTGTTCTTGGGAAAGGCCGGGCTTAATAACATCATCACGAAAAACATTCTCAACATTCAAGACATGGCTGGTCGGCTTGATGACAGATACATCAAGCCCGTCAAGCTTCTGCACATAATGAAGAATAGCCTCGAGGTCCTTGGCGAATTTCTCGGACTCCGCGCCTGCCAGATGAAGCCTGGCCAATCCAGCGATATAATTTACTGTTTCTTGACTTACCATATGTCCTTTGGAAAAGAAGTCATATTAACACCCGACGTCCGGGGGCACAAGCCCAAACACAAAGAATCTCGCTTTTAAACACAGCTCAAGATACCGACAAGCCCTTGGGAATTGTAAAATGAAACTCAGCGCCTTGACCCACATCCGAAATGATCCAAATCTTGCCGCCATGATCATCAATAACACTCTTAACAATACTCAAACCCGCGCCTGTACCTTCATATTTCTCAGACACATCCAAACGTTTAAAGATCTCAAAAACTTCCTGATGATGCTCCGGGGCTATCCCGATACCGTTATCTTTAACAATGAATTCATAGGCATCCGACATTTCTTGCATCTCGATGATAACAGACGGCTGCACGCCCATGCGCCCCGACGCAAACTTCATAGCATTGGTCAAAAGATTTAAAAAAACTTCCTTTAACTTGATAGGGTCGCAAACAATGTCAGGCAGACCTGACTGAACTTTAAGATCAACCTGGTTCTGCTTGATCTTATATTCAAGATTTGCCAGCACATCATCGAGCATTGCTTTAACAGACGCCCGCTGATAAGGATTGCGCACGCGTGAAATACGGGTCAGGTCCAAAAGGTCCTTGATAAGGGCATTGGCACGGTCAACACCACGGCAAATACCCTCAACGCTATCTCTGCCTTTCTGATCCAACGCATCGTAATGATGGTTCTTTAGAAAATCCGCATACCACGCGATCCCCATCAAAGGCGAACGGATATCATGGCTGACAGTATGCACAAAACGATCGAGTTCCTGATTAACCTTTTCCAGATCTTTCTTTTGCTGGGCCGTCAGATCCAGATTATAACGGAGGACTTTACTCTGCTCCTCGAGCTTGGTCCTGGCCTCGGATAACTGCCCGGACATGCGGTTGAATTCACGGCTCAGATCACCTAGCTCATCTCTTGAGGACTCATCCAGTTTGACAGAAAGATTGCCTCCACCGATCTCATGCGTCGCCTTTAAAAGCGAACCCAATGGACGATTAATACTGCGAATAATAGACCACGCCAACCCCAAGCCAATGAGCAGACTCAAAATAAAGATCGTCCACAGCACAAGCTCGGTTGTCTTCTCATATTCCTTGGCATTAGCCATGGACTTTTGCGTGAATGACTGAACTTCATTCAAAAGCTTCTCAAGCTCATTGGAAAGCTTGCGCTCATCCGTATGGATCTGATTGATATCTTCAGGCGAGATCTCATAACGGCCTTCCTTAACTGCGCTAAAAGCCTCCCCCGCCATGGCATCGTAATGAATATGCGCTTTCTCGATCTCTTTTAAAACCGCGGCCACACGCTGCAAATCTTCTCGGGTCTTGACGTTCTTGGCATAACGGATAGATTCATCCACCAGAAGCTTGCCGTTAACAATATTGATCGCGCCCTCTTTGGCTAAAACATCAAAATCATTTCTTGCCAATTTGGAATGGAACACCAAATGTTCTTTGCGGGCCGGCGTGACCTGCTGATACGCCAACTCTTCCGCAATACGACGAAGACGTTCAAAAATAATGGCCTTTTGAAGCTGGTGCTTGGTCACGGATGTGGACGTTTCCATGAGGACAAGATCTTTTTTAACAACCGTCTGAAGCTCCTCGCCGACACCTTTAAGCAAACGAAAACTAATGAGCCCGTTGATCGCCAAAACAACCAGCAAGATCACAATGAGAGACATGATCTTAGATGAGATCTTCATGCAACCTCCAGTTTTGATCTGAGATCTTCCGGCAATGAACAGGGCTTGAAGTTCTTATCCAGACACACCAGAGCAACCTCTGCCTCGGCGAAAGTGCGCTGATCTTCACCATTCCATACCCGCTGGGCAAAAATGATCTGAGCCCCCGTTACCTTGACCACCCTCGCATCACACATCAGCGTATTTCCATAACGCGCCGGACTTTTATACGCAATATTGCAATAACGGACCGCATAAATGAATCCACGATCACCAAAGGCGCGAACACCAAGACCAAGATCCTCAAAGAACTGTGTCCTGGCCTCCTCGAGAAACTTCAAATAATTGGCATAATACACCACGCCACCGGCATCAGTGTCGTGGTAATAGATCTTTTTGTTGATGGTAGACATTGGCAATCCTTGCATATTGAGCGATGGTCAGATCCTCAGCCCTATCCTGCGGATCGACCTTCGCTTTTTCCAAGATCCGGGCCACTTCATTCTTAGGACAAAGCGGCGACAATGAATTCAAAAGATTCTTACGACGCTGCTGGAACGCCTGGCGCACCACCGTAACAAAAGTTGCCTCATCCTCAAGCTGATACGCCGGTTCCCGACGGATATCCAGGCGCATGAAACACGATGTCACCTTCGGCATAGGACGGAATGCCGCCGGAGGGATCTTAAAGAGCAGCTTAGGTTCTGCGAACATTTGTACAAAACATGATAGTGAAGAATAATCTTTAGTCCCCGGCTTGGCCACGAGCCGTGCGCCAAACTCATACTGAAGCGTCATAAAAAGCGACGTGAAGATCTTGCGGTTCTCCAGGATGCGCGCGATGATCGGTGTCGAAATATTATACGGGATATTCCCGACCACCTTAAGCGGTCCTGGTATCGTTAAAAGATCGACCTTTAAAATATCTGCATGATGAACAATCAACTCCCGGCCTTCAAATTCCGTGCGTAACCGACCCACCAAAGCGCGATCAGCCTCAACCGCTACGATTCCTTTAACAAAAGGCAAAAGGACCCGCGTTAAAGCCCCCTGACCAGGCCCGATCTCAAGGATCACTTCATCCTGTAACAGATCACACGCGCCAACGATGCGGTCAATCGCTCTCTTATCAACCAAGAAATTCTGCCCCAAGCGCTTCTTGGGAATAAACTCAGGAACCAACGATTCAAAAACCATTAGACAAGCTCCGTCGCCAGTTTTACAGCGGCACGCATAGAACCATCATCCGCCACAGCTTGACCCGCAATGCCGAAGGCCGTCCCATGCGCGGGTGACGTACGGATAAAAGGCAACCCGACCGTTAAGTTAACAAGTCTATCAAAATACTGGGCTTTCAATGCCGTCAATGCCTGATCATGATACATGGATACGATCAGATCATACCCCTTACGGATACGGGGCTCAAAAAGCGTATCCGCCGGCAAAGGGCCGACAATATCCCAACCTGCTTTACGAAGCTTGTTGAGCGCCGGTGTGATCTGGGTGATCTCTTCCAAACCCATATGCCCGCCTTCACCCGCATGAGGATTAAGGCCGCAGACAGCCAGACGAGGCCTCGCGATCCCGAAGCGCTCGCGCACAAATGCAGCTGTTGTTTGAATGACAGACACAACCTTAGCCGAGGTCACTAATCCCGGAAGATCCTTGATCGGAACATGGCGCGTCACAAGCACAACCCGAAGATCATCCGCCACAAAAAGCATTTCAACCTTTTTTAAACCAAATGCTTCGGCGAGAAATGTTGTGTGTCCTTTAAACCCAGGATGAAAAGGGATGATCGCCTCTTTTGACACCGGTGCTGTCACGAGACCATCAACCTGACCACCCTTAAGAAGTTTTACGGCATATTCAAGATACAACAATGAATCAAGACCCGCCTCCGGCGTGGGCTTACCAGGCTTATACTGATTCTTATTCTTTTCCGCCACATGAATGACCGGCGGCATGGGGATCTTCCTGGGCCAATAATGTGCCAGAACATCTTCATTGCCAATGACAATAAATTGGAAACCTTTAGGACAGCGCAGTTGACCCAATGCCGCCGCCGTAACCTCAGGCCCAACGCCACAGGGATCTCCCATTGTGACCGCAATGATCTTATTTCTTGATCTCAACATAGGATTTCTTTCTCAACTTCTCGATCCAAACCTTAAAGTTTTCCTTAAATCTAGTTTCAAAGAGCCTCTGATAGATCTCTTCTTTCATGTCTTGAAGCAGTGGTTCAACAGCCGCGGTCCTGCCTGTTAATTTAAGAATATAAAAACCATCCGACATGGTCAGGATCTCCGAGAATTCACCGACGTTCATGGCATCTGTTTTTGCTTTAAATGTCTGGTTCAAACTGGAATCCGACACCTCCCCAACATCGGGAAGCTCCGAATAAGCCTGTGAAACGACCTTAAAATCCTCACCCGCCTTGAGCTTTTTCCAAGCCTGCTCGATCTTTTTTCTGGCTTCATCGTCTTTGGGAGAATCTGCCTTCACAAAGATCGACTGAATATAAAGCCGCGCCTGTCTTTGAAAATCTGAACGATGCGCCGTATAATAATCCGTAACCTCCTGGGGATTTACATAGATCTTATCACGCACATCCTTAGTCACAATATAACGGGCTTTGAGCTGATCCTCGATCTTTTTACGGATATCCGAGATCGTGATCCCTTCCTTGTTGATCTCCGAAAGAAATTCCTGAGATGAGGCATACCGTTGCTTGATCTCTGCGTAGCGCTCATCGATCGCCTGAGGCCTGATCTTCATACCCTGACGATTTGCTTCAGCCAGAATAAGCTTGTCTTCCACCAGCTGATCAACTCCCTTAACCTGATACTGACCCACAACCTCCTGGATCTCGGCCTCGCTACGGCCTTCGATCTTAAGCTGAGAATACAGGCCCCTCATATAATCCTGGAAATCTTTGGCTGTAATGACCTCGTCATCAACAACCGCAATAATGCCATCATCCAAGGCCATCGCAACACGAGCAGAAAAGATCATGCCCGATACGTTAACAGCCAATGCCAAGAGAACGCCCAACAAAAACTTAATGCGCATTCTTTGTCTCCTATTTACAGAGTTATCCGGTTTTGCCGGACTTAATATTCTCAATGGACTCTTTCAACATTCGGCAATAAAGATCAAACCCGATGGAAGAAATATACCCGTGCTGTTGCTCGCCCAGCAAATTCCCTGCCCCGCGGATCTGTAGATCCTCAAAAGCAATATTGAACCCCGCGCCCAGATCGCTGAATTTCTGTAAAGCTTCCAACCTTCTGCGCGCGACCCCGGACAAAACCCCATGATCAGGAAGTATAAAATAAGCATACGCCTTAACATCCATACGCCCTACACGACCACGCAATTGATGAAGATCTGCAAGACCAAAACGATCCGCCTTGTTAACAATAAGAGTATTAGCATTAGGGATATCTATACCAGATTCTATTATAGTGGTGCAAACCAAACAATCAATCTCGCCCTTTAGAAACTTCAACATGATGCTTTCGAGCTCCCGACCCGGCATTTGCCCATGCCCGACAGCAAGCCTGATCCGCGGCACAAGCCGCTGGATGATCCGTGCAACAGGCATGATATCTTCCACATGATTATGCAAGAAAAAGACCTGTCCGCCCCGATTAAGTTCGCGTTCGAGCGCTTCACGGATAAGATCCTCATCAAAATGAATAACATGTGTGGCCACAGGGATCCTGTTCTGCGGCGGTGTCGAAATGACGGACATATCACGGCATCCGGCCATCGCCATATAAAGCGTACGCGGAATAGGTGTGGCCGTTAGCGTCAGCACATCTGCTAAAAGCTTCATATGTTTCAAGCGCTCCTTTGCACCCACACCAAAACGCTGCTCCTCATCAATGATGATAAGCCCCAGATCCTTAAATGACACATCCCTCGACAACAGCCGGTGCGTGCCAATAAGGATATCGACCTTGCCATCTTTCGCATCCTGGATAACCTGCATCTGCTCACTCTTGGTGCGGAATCGCGACAGCATACCCACACGCACAGGAAAATCCTGCATGCGTTTGGAGAAATTATAATAATGCTGTTCCGCTAACACCGTTGTTGGGACAAGGAGGGCTACTTGTTTGCCCCCCATGACCGCCTTGAACGCCGCACGCATAGCCACTTCTGTCTTGCCGTAACCCACATCCCCGCATAAAAGCCTGTCCATAGGACGAAGAGCTTCCATATCCTTCTTCACATCGTCGGTCGCCTTGATCTGATCCGGTGTTTCCGTGAACGGGAATTTCTTCTCAAATTCTTTCTGCCACGGCACATCAAGCGGAAAAACAAAACCTTTAAGACTTTCCCTGACCGCCTGAACATGCAAAAGCTCAGCCGCCAAACGCTGTAAGCGCTTCTCGATCTGCCGCTTGACCTTTTCCCATGCCCGGCTTCCCAATTTGAAAAGTCTCGGCGGACGCTTGGCAAAACTAATATATTTCTGAACAAGATGAAGGTCGTGGCGCGGAACAAACAACTTATCCCCGCCCTCATATTCAATGACGAAATGCTCGCGTGATACAGCATCCACTTCAAGATCTTTAACGCCGAGAAAACGTCCGATGCCATGCACATTATGAACAACGTAATCACCCTTCTCAATATCCACAAAATTATTGAGCGGCATGTCTGAGGTGAATGCGGCTTTATAGCCGCGTTCCCTGGTCGGCAAAAGAATGATCGCCTTATGCTCCCAGATATTCTTGCCGGTCAAAATATTGTAAGTATAGATGCAACGGATCTGATCATCATCAAGATCAACACGCACCGGTGCATCAAAATTAACCGGGAAGATATCAATGATGCTACCCCGAACGGCGAACTCACCGGCCTGGGCGACGCTCTTGGCGCGCACATACCCGAATTGCACCAGGTCATGCACAACGGCATCGTAAGAAATAGTTTGGGCAATGAAGTATTTGAGTGATTTGAACATATCTGGCATGCCTAATCAGATCTCCCTCCCCCTTGTGGGGAGGGACCAAGGGAGGG
>CAJBYM010000042.1 GCA_903959815.1 Candidatus Omnitrophota bacterium | reverse complement strand
TAGCTTAACCCTGCCGTGACAATAAACTTAATGATTAAGATGATGTCCATCGTTCAACCTCTTGATCCCTTCCTGCATATAAATAACACCCGAAATAACGGTTGCCCCTAAAGCAACCCACCATATTCCTAATGCCAATGGCAACTGAACAAAAACCGCGATCACACAGAGCACCTGCAAGAACGCGGTCAGCTTACCCCAAATATTTGGCTTCACTTCCAGCGCACCAAAATGGATCTGTAACAAAAGCGCACCCATGATCAAAATAACATCGCGCGCCACGAATGCGACCACAAGCCATAACGGCAACTGCACCGCCCAAGCCGCCTCACGACCAACGTGATAAAGGCACAGCAAGGCACTGATAAAAAGCATTTTGTCAGCCAAAGGATCCAGGATCGAACCCGCCTTGGTCTTTTGACGAAAATGTCGCGCAATATAGCCATCGACCACATCCGAGATCTCGGCCACAATATAAACCCCAAGCGCGATCCAGCGATACTCCTCATGGCCTTGCCTGTAATAAAGCATGATAGCAATGAACACAGGCACCGCGATGATGCGCGCAATGGTGATCTTATTAGCCAAAGTCAATGCCATCTATTATTCCTCAACAGATATGAGTTTGACGCCTGTACCAGGCTCATACTCTAAAGCACTGCTGTAATGCTTGCCGGTGACGGGTGAATATTTCTCGGCGGATCCTGTACTTGGAGACAAAGCTCCAACAACTTTCTTCGCCGCATCGATCTGCTGACCCACAGGGTCAACAGGCTTTTGCGCTGTGGCGCATCCAATCAAAAACACAGAAATCAAAATGATAAATTTTATTTGATCCATCTGATCCTGTTCAACGGCCAAAAAATGACCTCTGCTTTTCCAACGATCAAATATTCCGGCACAAATCCCCAATAACGGCTGTCATGACTCGAAGCGCTGTTATCTCCCATAACAAAATACTGTCCCTGCGGCACCGTGATCTTTTTGCCCATCTGAGCATAATCACCGTAATTGTAATAATGAACATTTGCTATGGAACCATCCGTAACAGGCTTGTCATTGATATAGATCCTGCCATCCCTGACCTCTACCGTCTCACCACCGACAGCGATAAGACGCTTGATAAAATCCTTGCGCCGATCGACAGGAAACTGAAAGACCAGGACATCCCCGCGTTTCGGCTTTGAGAATCCCGGCAAACGGTAATGCGTCAATGGCACCAGCGTTCCATACGCGAGCTTATTCACAAAAAGCCTGTCGCCCTCGATGAGCGTCATGCGCATTGATCCCGATGGGATCTTAAACGGCTGGATCAAGAATGTGCGAATGACCATGGCCAGGATGAACGCCACCACCAAAGATTCGATCCATTCCCATGCGATCTTTTTATTTTCTTCCGTCAATAATTTCTGAAACATCTGATCTCCCGGCCTTGTCACAATGTTATATCTTCAATGCCGCACGGAATGCTTCTTGCGGCACTTCCACACTTCCGACCTGCTTCATCTTCTTCTTGCCTTCTTTTTGCTTCTCCCAAAGCTTTCTCTTACGGGAAATATCACCGCCATAACACTTGGCCGTAACATTCTTCCCCATGGATTTAATACGAGATGAAGCAATGATACGTCCGTCACATGTCGCCTGGATACGGATCTCAAAAAGCTGAGCAGGGATAAGTTCTTTGAGCTTGTCGCACAAAGCCGAACCTTTGGCATAAGCGTGTTCCTTATGAACAAGGCACGCGAACGCATCGCAGGGCTCATCATTGATCAGGATATCAAGCTTCGCGATCGGCGCCGGGCGATAACCGCTGAATTCATAATCGATCGAACCGTACCCGCGCGTCGCAGATTTGACCATGTCATTAAAATCAACAATGACCTCAGCCAAAGGAATGTCATAGATCACACGCATGCGGTCTGAAATGTATTCGCTCTTGATATAAATGCCGCGCTTGCGTTTAGCGAGCTCCATCACAGCATCCATACAATTCACCGGGGTCAAGACAGATACCTTAAGATGCGGCTCTTCAACAGACTTAACCTCACTAGGGCTAGGTAACTGCGACGGGTTCTCGATATCAGTCATTACGCCC
Source organism: Candidatus Omnitrophota bacterium (assembly GCA_903959815.1). Classification (GTDB taxonomy): domain Bacteria; phylum Omnitrophota; class Gorgyraeia; order Zapsychrales; family Fredricksoniimonadaceae; genus Fredricksoniimonas. The sequence goes on along the minus strand of CAJBYM010000042.1, from coordinate 592 downwards.
GATTTCGTTTCATAGCGGTAAGCCACGTTGGGCGTTGTTAAAACAAGATTCAGATTATATTCGCGCTCAAGCCGCTCCTGGACAACCTCCATATGAAGCAGACCCAAAAAGCCGCAACGAAACCCATGGCCGAACGACTGGGATGTTTCAGGTTCATATGTAAAACTCGGATCGCTCAAACGCAATTTATCAATGGCTTCGCGCAATTCCATATATTGATCCGCGGTCACCGGATAAACACCGCAGAAAACCAAAGGCTTTAACTGCCGATACCCCTCAAGAGGCTCTTCACAAGGGTTCGCCGCATCTGTGATCGTATCCCCCACACGCACTTCCTTGGGCTCACGCACATTGCATGTGATATAACCGACTTCACCCGCACCTAATTCTTTAGACTTAACATCAAAAGGTGAATAAGAACCCATTCCCTCGACGGTAAACTCCTTATTCATGTGCATCAGGCGAATGCGCGTGCCGATCGCGATCTTGCCGTCGATCACGCGAATAAAAATAATAATGCCTTTATAGACATCGTATTTCATGTCAAAGATCAGGGCCTTAAGAGGCTTTTGCGGATCTCCGTAAGGTGCCG
>CAJBYM010000041.1 GCA_903959815.1 Candidatus Omnitrophota bacterium | reverse complement strand
GCTGTGACTGGAGTTCAGACTGTGCTCTTCCGATCTTGGCAAGCTCCGTTATGCGCATAAAGTTCGCCTGGATATTTATCGTAAAATGATCTCGTGGATCAAGGCGCGCGCGCATGCATCAACCCAAGTTTATCTTTGTATGGAAACAGCATCTATGTGGAAAGATGTTGGAGTGAAATTTCATTGGCAGTTTTAGTTTGAAGGGAAAGGGTTTATGAAGGAAAAAGAAAAGACGTTAAATGTGAAAAAGATCATTCTTATCAGTTTGAGTGTTTTGGCCGGACTTATTGTTGCGCTGGTCATCGGTTTATGGATCTTTTGTTTTGTGACACTTTCAACTTATCGGAGTGAGAAAGATGGTGTTGAGATCGCTTATCCTAAGTCCTGGGAGGTCAGAGAACATCCTGCGACCGATGTGATCGTTGCGTTTGTTTCTGTCAAGGAAAATGAACTGGATACATTCAACGAGAATGTGAATTTGTCGACGTATGATATGTCGGCACTTTCACATTCGACAGCGGATTATGCCAAGATCATGGTCGATCAACTGCTCATGATCTTTACAGATCTTAAGCTTGTTGAGAAGACGCCTTTTCTTGTGGCAGGTCACAAGGGATACCGCATGGTGCTTCAGATCACGGGTGAGACGGCTAAGATGATCGTCGTGTATGCGTTCACCATCGATACGATGGGCTATAATATTCTTTATATCGGATCTAATGAGGCTTATGCCAGGGATCGGGTTGCGCTTGATATGATGGCACTGACGTTCAAGCTGAAGTATCCGACACTATGACACTCCCTGAAAAATCCTCTCCGCCATGTTCTGTGTTCGGTTCTTGCGGAGGATGTCAGTACCAGCATCTGGATTATGCCGATGAGCTTGCGTTGAAAGACCGCGGGCTTAAAGATGTCCTTTGTGTTGAACTTCCGTTGGACCAGTCCCTTTTTCGTTCTATTGTGCCTTCGCCCAAGATCTATCATTATCGTAACCGTTTGGACCTTAAACTTATCCATCGTCGTAACCGCGATGTCCATGTGGGTTTTTCTCCGGTAGACCGTGGTCCTGTGATCGAGATCACGGCGTGTCCGATCGCAATGGAGGCGATCTCATCATTTATTCCTCAGTTGCGTCAGGAAGCGGCCGCAGCCATCCCCAAGGAATATCGTATGGCGAATTTAACCGTGCGTTGCGGACAGGGAAGCGAGGTCCGTTGGGGCGGGATCGGCCGAAAATCTTTGCGGCTTGAAGCGCGCGATTACTTCTACGTCGATATTATTGGCCGCAGGGTTTATTATTCGCTTGATACATTTTTTCAGGCGAACCTTTCTATTCTTCCGCCGTTGATTGATTTTTTGCGCCGCCAGGATATTTGGTCGCAGGGTGCGGTTTTCTTTGATCTTTACGGAGGTGTCGGTTTCTTTGGCATGTGTGTCAATGACCTTGTCGCCAAGGTTGTTAATATTGAGGAGAATGTGCATGCGGTACGTTTGGCAAAGTATAATATTTCCGCCAATAGCTTGACCAATGTTGAGGCTGTTGAGGGCAGGATTGAAGACATTCTTCCTGCTCGCTTGGCGGGCGCTATGACGGGGAAGAATATCGTGATGGTTGATCCGCCCAGGGCAGGTTTGAGCCAGGATGCCATTCTTCTTTTAAACAGGTTAGAACGCGTTCGGCATCTGGTTTATCTTTCTTGTGATCCGAAGAATCTTGCGGTGAATTTGAAGGATCTGGTCGCAGGCGGCTGGGAGATCATGCTCATCCAGCCTTTTGATTTCTTTCCGCGAACGCGTCATGTGGAAACGCTGGTTATATTGAAAAGGTCTTAATATTATGTCCGTCTTTATTAAGCAATTGCTCTTGGGTGATTTGGAGAACTTTACTTATATCATCGCTGATAAAGATACGGGTGAGGCTTTCGTGATCGATCCGTCGGCACCTCAAGCACAGATCTTACGTGAGCTTAAGGTGGAGAATCTTCAATTGAAGGGTATTCTCTTGACCCACGGGCATTATGATCATGTGGTGGGGGTTGATAAGGTCGATGTACCGGTTTATCTTTCCGAGGCAGAGGCTCTTTTTTATACGCCACAAGCGAAGCAATATATGCGGACAGCGGATGGCCAGAAGATCATGTTAGGTCATTTTGTTGTCGAATGCCTGCATACACCGGGGCATACGCCGGGATGCCAGTGTTTTTTGGTCGATGGCAATCTTTTCACAGGCGATACGCTTTTCATGGATGCTGTGGGACGGACGGATTTCCCGGGAGGGAGTTCGCAGATCCTTTTTCAAAGTTTACAGCGCATCAAGCAACTTCCAGATGCGACGATGATCTGGCCTGGACATCATTATGGTACCGTGCCGCATGAGGCGCTTGGCAGTTTGAAGAAGTACAATCCGTTTCTTATGTGTGAGGATGTTAAGCAATTTGAAGGATACCTTGGATAGGAGGGGGTGAGTATGTCTTTGGTTGAGTCTATTAAGATCCCGTTGGGTACGGTCATGCCTGTTTTTAATTTAAAAGACCCGTCAGATAAGACGTTTGATGGGGCCTCTCTTTATGGTGCGCGAGGCCTTTTAGTGGTTTTTACATGTAACCATTGTCCTTATGCGAATGCCGTCTGGCCTCGCTTGATCCGTATTGCGCGTTATGCCATGGATATGCATTTCGGCGTGGTCGCGATCAATCCGAATATTCATCCTAAGTATCCGGATGATGCGCCCGATAAAATGATCAATAAGGTCCAGGAGTTGAACATTCCGTTTCCGTATCTTGTGGATGCCGAACAGTCTGTGGCCCGTGCCTTCAAAGCGCAGTGCACGCCGGATGTTTATCTTTTTGATAAGGATAAACGTTTGGTTTATCACGGGCGCATCGATGATAACTGGAAAGATGAGAGCGCTGTCAGGAAGGAAGATCTGATGATGGCGATCAAGGATGTTGTTTTAGGCCAGCCGCTTGATGAGAAGCAGTTTCCGTCTATGGGATGTTCGATCAAGTGGCGGGAGGTTTAACCTAGAGCAACGTCCAGAAACATCATGAGTGTGAATCCGATCAAGAACCCCCAGGTTGAAATATCTGTATTGCCTTCTGATTGGGATTCCGGGATCAATTCTTCCACAACCACGAATACCATGGCACCGGCTGCAAAGGCCAGCGCATAGGGCAGAATCGATTGTACAGATATGACTGCAATAGCGCCGATGACGGCGGCAATGGGTTCCACAATTCCTGAAAGCATTCCTATAAAGAAACTTTTTTTACGTGATAGTCCGTTTGCTCTGAGCGGCATGGAGATCGCCATGCCTTCGGGAAAGTCTTGGATGCCGATCCCGATGGCCAAGGCCATGGCCGCGGCCAGATCAAGGCCTTGAACGCCTGAGGCAATAGCGCCAAAAGCAACGCCGACGGCCAGCCCTTCAGGGATGTTGTGAAGAGTGACCGCGAAAACGAGTAGCGTTGTGCTTTTCCAGTTTGTTTTTATGCCTTCTGCTTTGTCCGGTGGCATATTCAAATGAAGATGCGGTAGAAATTTATCTGCAAGTCGCAGGAAAATACCGCCAGCCATAAAGCCTACACAGGCAGGAAGCCATTTGGGAAGGCCGAGTTGTTCTGATAATTCGATGGACGGGGATAAGAGTGACCAGAAACTGGCCGCGATCATGACGCCGGCCGCGAATCCAAGCATGGCGTTGAGCAGGGTTTTGTTGACTTCTTTTGTCAGGAAAACTGTCGCGGCTCCGAGAGCCGTGACCCCCCAGGTGAAAAGCCCTGCCAGCAGAGCTAAAAGTACGGGATGAGTTTGGTTTATAATTTCATTCATAGGAATTATTATAATTGTTCTTTTTAAAAAGCTATAGAAAATTGAAAATAAAACAAATTGAAAAAGAAGATCTCCCCGGTATAATTAAACTCTATGAAAAATATCATTCGCGGATGGTTGGGTTTTTTAAATCCTTTGAAGACAAAAACCGTTCTGGTCATCGATGATTCTGAGCTCGACAGGACGTTTGCGGCAAGAGTCTTGGCCCGGCGGTATCATGTCTTATTAGCGGGTGGAGCGAAGGAAGGTCTTGAGGTGGCCTTAAAAGCACGACCGGACCTTATCTTGTTGGATTATATGATGCCTGAGATGAGCGGGCCTGAGGTTTGTCGCATCTTGAAACAGGATTATGGCATGCATGAAACTCCGGTGGTGTTCTTAACAAGTATGGACACACCCCGGACGGTTATTGAAGGTCTGGAACAAGGGGCAGAGGCTTATTTGATAAAGCCGATCGGTAGCCGCGACCTTTTGGAAGAGGTTCATTTAAGGTTACAGCCCATGGTCGCTCTGCGAAAGGACAGCTGATGCTGGATATAAGATTTATTCGTGAGAACGTTGATCTTGTGCGAAAAGGCCTTGAAGCCAAGAATGCGGCTGGGCGTTTGAATGAGGTTTTATCACGGGATGAAGAGCGGCGCAAGATCATTGTCAAGGTCGATGAGCTTCGGGCCAAGAAGAATTCGGCTAATGAGGTTATTACCCAGCTGCTTAAAGATAAGAAAGACCCGAAAGAAGCTATTGCGGCCATGAAATCTGTGGCGCAAGAGATCGATGCCCTTGAAGGTCCTCTTAAAGAGGCCGAGGATGCGATCACACAGATCCTTCTTTTTATTCCGAATATTCCGCATCCGTCGATTCCTGTGGGAGGGCCCGAGAAGAACCGCGTGGTGCGTACCTGGGGAGAACGACGAACATTTGATTTCAAGCCCAAGGATCATGTGGAGCTTGTGGAGGCCTTGGATATCATTGATTTCAAGCGTGCGACGAAGATCAGCGGTTCAAATTTTATCCTGTATAAGAAGGCAGGGGCTTTGCTCGAACGGGGTTTGATCAATTTTATGTTGGACCTTCATATCCGTGAACATGGGTATGTGGAAGTTTTTCCGCCGGTTTTGGTCAATGCCGCATCCATGACAGGGACGGGGCAGTTGCCTAAGATGAAGGATGACATGTATCATTTGGCTGAGGATGATCTGTATCTTATTCCGACCGCAGAAGTCCCGGTCACCAATATTTATCGGGATGAGATTTTAGATGAAGCTGAGCTTCCGATCTATCACACGGCATATTCGGATTGTTTTCGTCGTGAGGCGGGGTCTTATGGCAAGGATACGCGCGGCCTTATGCGCGTGCATCAGTTCAACAAGGTCGAGATGGTCAAGTTTGTTAAGCCGCAGACGTCTTATGATGAGCTTGAGACTCTCGTGGGGAATGCCGAGAAGGTCTTTCAACTGTTGAAGCTGCCGTACCGCGTGCTTGAGCTGGCGTCCGGGGATATCAGTTTTGCAGCGGCCAAGTGCTATGATCTTGAGGTTTATGCGCCCGGGCTTGATAAATGGCTGGAAGCATCGAGCTGTTCCAATTTTGAAGATTTTCAGGCACGCCGTGCGAATATCCGTTATAAGGGCAAGGATATGAAAAAGCCTGCGTTCATTCATACGCTTAATGGTTCCGGTGTGGCGACTCCTCGTACGGTCGTTTCGATCATTGAAAATTATCAGCAAGCTAACGGGACAATAGCAGTGCCCGACGTGTTGCAGCCGTATATGCATGGGCTTAAAACAATTCAAAAGTAGGTGTTTATGGTTCAGAGGATCCTGATTGTTTTAAAATTCATTTTTGCGGTGCTTTTATTGCCTTTGGTTATAGGCACCGTTGTAGCTTTGCAGGGTGAGATCGAAAAATTTGATCCGGCGCTTCAGCAGGCGATCAATATCGGGACATTGGCGTATGTTCTGATGCGGTTTTTCGTTTATGATTTTGACGCGGTTTACAAGTTCGGGCAGGGTATCGTCGGTGGGTGTTTCCAATTCCTCAAGCCTGTGATGAATTTCGCGCCGTATGTTTTTCCGATCTACACGATCTTGGGGATTATCGCTTATGCCGTTGTTAATATCGCGGGGAAGATGGGGGATTTTGGGCCGCTGTTCTTTACTGTTATTGCTTTTACGTTTGCGATGCACATTGTTTTGACGGCTCAGGATCTTTACACCAAGGATTCCATGGCGGGTAAGCCGGATTATTTCTTTGCCATGGCGCTCATTTTTATTGTGGATGTGTTTTTCATGTCTTTGTTGATGAGCCTGGCAGGCAAGGGTTTTTCGTTCGTCAATTTCTTTAAAGGGTTGTCGACGGCGTCCGGCGATATTTATGTTGCGGTGTTCAAGCAGCTTTTTGTCAGGTAAAGATCATATTTTTGGGATTGAGGAATCTTCCGTTTGCCGTCGCCCTGTAAGGGCGTCGAGGCAAACCGAAGTTTCCAAATTTCCCGGATTGAAATTTGGAAAGGTGGCAGAGCGGCCGAATGCGGCGGTCTTGAAAACCGTTGACCCAAAAGGTCCGTGAGTTCGAATCTCACCCTTTCCGTTTTTTATTAAAGTTAAAACAGGGATATCGATCAGATGTTGTCACCAGCAAAGAATGCACCAGCACTATCCATTGTTTTTTCTTTTCGTAATGAAGAACATGTTTTGCCTGAGCTTATCCGGCGGGTGAGGATCGTCATGGGCCAGGCTCTTGCCTATGGATTGCTGGGCTCTTACGAACTCATCTTTGTTAATGATGATTCTACCGACCAGTCTTTGAATATTTTGATCCAGCATGCGGCCCAGAAAAGTGACATTCGCATCGTGAACATGTCCAGGAATTTTGGCGTTGCCCCCTGTGTAATGGCTGGATTGTCCTATGCTATGGGGGATGTAGCTATCTATATGGATACTGATTTGCAGGATCCTCCGGAACTGATCCTTGAGATGCTTAAGGCGTGGCAGGATGGAGATGGGGTTGAAGTCGTGCATACGGTCAGACGCTCTCGGAAGGGGGAGTCGGCCTTTAAAATGTTGATCACCCGTATTGGTTATTCGATCTTGAATCGGTATTGTTCGGTGTCGATCCCTCGAGAGGCAGGAGATTTTAAACTTTTATCCCGCAAGGTTGTGGATCATTTGCTCAGATTTAAGGAGCAAAATCCTTTCATGAGAGGCTTGGTCTGTTGGGTCGGGTTCAAGCAGGTCTTTGTTCCGTATGATCGTCAGGAGCGTTTTGCCGGAAAGAGTAAATTTTTTGTTCTGAGCAAGAAAGTTATCAGCAATTTCTTTAATTCTGCCATTGTTAACTTTTCAGCAGTTCCCTTGCAAATAGCGTCTTATCTTGGCTTGGCCGCGATCTTCATTGATCTTATTTTGTTCATTCAGGTTGTGATGGACAAGTTTCAGAACAAGGCTGTTTCTGGATCGACGGCAATTATGATCGCGATCCTCTTGTTTGGCGGGGTCCAGTTGTTTTGTATAGGCATGATCGGATTATACCTTAATTCTGTTCATGAGCAGTCCAAGATGCGCCCCTTGTATATTGTTGAGTCTACCTTTGGTTTCCCTCAAAAGACCCCGCATGCGTAATTCATACATTGTTCTTAAGCTCAAGCTTTTTCTGCTTGCTTGTCTTAAAAGAAAAATCACTTTGCGCAAGCTCTGGAATGTTTTGGTTTGTTCTTTAGCTTACGTTCTAAAATGTAAGAGATCTGGCCGCGCCCCGTTTATTTTAAGTCTTGAACTGGGTAATGAATGCAACGCGAATTGTCTGTTTTGCCGGGATGAAAAAGGCGTCATACACGATACGAATAAAGACAAGCCTGCGCCGGGAGGCATCACCAAGGGTGTTATGCCATTTGAAATGGCTGAGGATATTATCGGGCAGGTAAGTGCCGATGTTCTGATCGCGGTTCTTTATACCAATGGAGAGCCGCTTTTATACCCCAAGCTTGCAGACTTGATCCGCCACTGCACGCGTTCAAATGTATTATCCATGATCGCGACCAACGGGCTCTTATTGACTCCAGAAAAAAGTAAGGCCATCGTGGACGCGGGCATTGATTTTATCAAATTACAATTGAGTGGATTTACCCAGGATATTTATCATGTTCAGGTTCGTTATGGTGATGTGGAGCGTTTGAAGGAAAATATTCGTAATCTTGTTAAAATACGCGATGATCAGAAAAGCCGAACCTTGATCATGCTAGATTATATTTTGTATCAGTACAATCAGCATCAGTTGCCGCTCATACGGGAGTTTTGTCGGGAGTTGGGTATCATGCTCAGTATTCGGCCGGGTAATCCTCAAGGAGGGTTGGAAGATAAAGAATGCCCGCAATCGATGCAGGCATTGCCGCTTAAGATTTCATGCGATTGGCTTTGGAAGGGCATGCAGGTTAATTTTAATGGGCACGTGCTTCCTTGCTGTGACGGTGTGATCTTTAGCGCCATAGCGCCTTATGAAATTTATCAGGTTGGCAAGTCGGATGTGCGCACGATATGGAATGGACCCGCTGCTCAAGGAATGCGCCATACAATGACTGTTCACGGGCGGGGAGCCATCCGGTTATGTTCACAATGTTATCGCCATGGTGTTGCGTTTAAGTGGTGAGTGAGGTTTGTACGCATGTTCTCTGATGTCTTAAAGAAAAAGTACTTTCTGGAGGACGTGCTTATTTGGGGAGCACTGCTTTTCTTTGTGGCTTTGCAGCTTAATGCTATTAGCAAGGGTAACTTTGCAGGGCAGGATTATCAGCGGCATTGTGAGAACATACGTTTGGCCTCAGAGCATCCCTTGACGACTTTCTTGAGACCCGTTATGGATGGCACTGGCATGGTTTCTCTTTATCATGTTGCCGGGGGATCTATATATCGGATCTTTGGGGAAAAGGGGAGTTGGCGGATCATTGCGTGTTTGAACTTGTTGGCGAATGTTCTGGCTTTTCTTTTGATAGGGCGTCTTTTAAGAAAGATCTTTTTCTCTTCCGTGATGCGCATCGCGGCTTTTATTTTCATACTATTCCTTCCATTGACGGTTATTACCACGGTTGTTGTGGCTGCAGATGCTGCGACGGTATGGTTATTTGTCGTGATGGTGTGGCTTCTCGTCGTGTTATGTGAACGTTTGCAGCAAGGACGTAAAGTCACAGGGATACTCATCCTGCAGGCTTTTGTTTTGATGGTGGCTTTCTTGAACAAGCTTCATTATGGGATCTGTGTGTTCGGAACCCTGGCGGTTGTATTATTTTTGTGGAGGTATGGCCTTCTTTATGGCAAAAAGCTGATCAGCGCTTTATTGATCGTGTTTGTTATACCTTTGATCTTTATGATCATGGCTCAAGGTATTTACACGCAGCCGAAGATGGCGGTCCTTGGTGATCCCCAGGATGTACCAGAGTGGTCACGGATGGATCCTCGACGTTTGTTTTTTTTGACGCCGCATGATCCGGAAGTCTTGGCAGCTCCATCTTTTCATGAAGAAGAGTTTGTTCTTTACAAGATCCAGCCTAAGGCTCAAACACCTAATTATTTTAGTTATCCGGCTCTTTTGCATCTTGGGATTTACACAGATTTCCTGAATATTTATCAGCCAATTGTTTATGCGAGCAATGATCCTCGGGTTAAGGATGAATATTACACGCGCATCCGATTGCCGGATAATCGTCAGCGCATGAGCTTTGCTGTCAAGAGTGCTTTGTTGTTTTCTGGGATGGCCTTATTTTCTGTTATTTTCTGGGTTATTCTGAGCCTGAGAAATCTTTGGAGGAGAGAGAATTTGAGCGACATCCCCGCTATGATCATGTTGTCTTTGGGCCTTCCGGTATTTCTAGGGATGGCACTTATTTTACCATTTACACGCTGGACGTATCAGCAGGGTGTTTATTTGCCAAGATTCATTTTACCGGCTTTGATATTCTTTTTTATAATGGTGTTCCTGGCTTTCGAGCGTATGCTTGTCATCAGATATTCATGGATGCGCTGGATGATCCTGATGGTGGTCATTTTGCAGTCCCTGCTACACATTTCGTTCTTATGGGTTCAGCCGGAAACCATACAGGTTTTGCACGCATGAGGTAAGACGTTTTTTAATAAGTTTGGGGGTTGGTTCTCATGAGGGTTTTATTTCTCGTCGATCTCTTTTCTATCATTGAGCCTATGGGTGTCATGCAGCTCTCCGCCATTGTCAAGGCGCGAGGCCATGAAACGAGCATTTGCACCATTGAAGAACAGGATATCTTTAAGGCCATTGTTCAGTTCAAGCCCCAGGTCCTTGCGTGTTCTTTCATGACTACGGAAGCGCTGCGGTTCAAGGGCCTATTGGAGGAGGTTCGCAGGAGATACCCTTCGCTGATTCTGGTTGCAGGGGGGCCTCACCCAACGTATTACCCCCAGATCATGGATACCTGGCCACTCGACGCGTTAGTTGTGGGTGAGGGGGACAGGGTATTTTCTGATCTTTTGGAAAATTTATGTGCCGGAAAAAGTCTTCGGTCGCTCATGAATGTTCACACCAAGGAATTTAAGAATGCTCAGGGTGATCTCGTCAGTGACTTGGATGAGCTTCCTTTTGTTGATCGTGGCTTAGTGGGCCAAAGGGAGCCGTTTAAGTTCATTCCTATGAAATCATTCTTTGCCACACGCGGGTGTCCTTATAACTGCGCTTATTGTTTTAACAGCGCATTCAATGCCATGCATCAGGGAAAAGGAAGCATTGTTAGGCGCAGATCGGTTGAAAATCTTATCCTTGAGATCGAGCAGGTCAAGGCGCACTATCAGCTTGATTTCTTGCGTTTTGGAGATGATACCTTTGTCATGAAATATGATGCTTGGGTCGAGGAATTTGTCGAACAATATCGTCGTCGAATAAAAGTACCTTTTTATTGTCTTATGAATCCTAATTTGGCCGAGGAGCGCCTGATCAAGGCTTTAAAAGAGGCGGGGTGTTATTCCATTATGATGGGCATTGAATCCGGGAATGAAGTTGTGCGGCGCAGGGTGTTGGGACGTTCCGTGACGGATCGCTCGATCAAAGAGGCGTTCAGGCTTTATCATAAGTATGACATTAAGGTTTTCAGTAATACGATCCTGGCTTTACCGGAAACGGGTTTGAAAGAAGATCTAGAGTCATTAGATTTTACGCTCGACTGTCATCCATGTTATGCAGGGTTTACTGTGTATACGCCTTTTCCTGGGACCGCATTGGGAGAATATGTCAAAGAAAAAGGCTATGTTAAGGCCGATGATCCTTTGGGCGCATCTTTTCCGATCAGCTTGCAGTCGGGCTCGGTCTTAAATACAGTGACGGATCGCGAGCGCGACATCCATAGAAATATTCTTGTTCTGGCGCCAGTAGCGAATATGTTTCGAAGTGTGCGCAACTTAATTTCCAAACGGCTGATCTATTGGAAACCTAATTTCATTTTTGATCTTGTTGGTTTTTGTGTTCGTAATTATTGCAATTGGAAGACTTTCCCCTTTAGCTTAGGTCCGATCGGATTTCTTTATTTGCTAAAGAAAGTGGTGGGAATAGATAAGAATAATTATCGCACTAGACTTAAATAGAGATTTTTGATGTATTTTAATGATACACATCCTCAGTAGTTAAGTGTTTCTAAGGGGCAGCATGAAATGCTTTTAAGGAAATACAGGCAAGGCCGGAAATCTTTAGTAAAGGTAGTATTAAAATGGCGATCTTAAAACTTATTATGGCAAAGATCCTTATGCGTGCAAGGCAGTCTTGGCCCTTTCTTCTTGTGATATTTCTTTTGTTGGTCGTTTATTGGCCTGGCTTGACTGCGATTTACGGTATTCATACAGATTATTCTTTATTGTTCAAATACAAACAATCATGGTTCGGTTTCATTGAAACAGATCAGCTTTTTCAGGTAGGACGTCCTTTGAACGGGATCGCATCGAACATTATTTTTAATACGGTCAACAGCATAGAAAGTTTTATTTTATGGCGATGGATCGCGTTCGGTTTTATGGCCTGGTTCTTATTTATATTCTGGGGGTACCTTCGTTTTAATTGCAAGGTTCATGGTTTTCTGGCATCGATGGTCATAACATTGATCGGATTAACACCAGCCGTGGCGATTTATGGTTTATGGGTATCGCTGATCTTTCAGGGTATCCCCACAGTGCTCATGTCAACAGGGGCGTACTTTTGTTTGAACAGGGGAAGGTCTGGTGCGCGTTGGATGAGGACGGACCCGGCGGGGATCGGCTGGATCCTGACTGCCGCGTTGGTGTTCATCCTGGCTTTGTATCTTTATCCTCCCGTGGCATTGGCTGTTTTTTTGTTTACCTTTGCACATCTTGTCTTCGTCCCCTTGTCCCAATGGGTTGAGACAAGGCGGCGCGTGATCATGGATGTTTCACTTTTCAGCATTGCTATCATTGTTTATCGGATAACCGAAAGGTTTTGGGTCACTCCATTTTTGATCCGCAATCAGCCGGATCATCCTTTGCCAGCTTGTTATGATATGGCGATTGGGCCGAATTTCTTCGCCAAGGCGCATGTTTTATTAGAGACAATGAATGTGTCTGTGGCCGGCCCATGGCATTTCTTTTCTCCCCGGTATGGGTGGTTGATCCCGGCTGTATTCATCTGTTCAATGATGGTGTTTTCATTGTATGCACGAAGGCATTTTCTTTCTTTTTCATTCATGCATGTCAAAGTAACATTAGAAAGAAGCTTCTGGGTTGTACTGGTATTGTTGCTCGCTAGTTTGCCGGTTATTATGCCCAAAGGCGTTGTGGAACTTTTGGGTTATCGCCTGGTCCCTGTGAGTTGTTGCATGATCATTCTTTTGTTCGTGGCGATGCTGGGATGGACATTTTCTCTGAAAAAGAACATCTTCTTCATGCGTTGTGCGGTGGTGTATGTTTTGCTGAGCGCGGCGATCGTATCCGGTGCATTCTCAAGAGTGGTTTCGAATTATACGCGAGAACTTGATCATGTCAGGAGTTCTTTGGCCTCGGAAGATATAAGTAAGAAGACACTTTTTGTTTATATCCAGCTTCCGCCTAATACGTCCTTTATTCGTGATGCGCTTCCTTATGAGTACAGTCTTATGATAACGGTATACCAGCATTTTGTTCCTTTGGTCACGGAGGCTCTTAACAGCATGGGACGTTCTCGGGAGTCTGCTTATTATCAGGTCCTTCCATCCGAGTATCATGGCCGGGTGAAGCCTGACCCGAGGCTTCTTGTCATTGATCCCCAAGAATTACAATATTGGAGAAAAGGCCAGTAGCTTTATTTTAATTGAGCTTTTCTGAGGACTTTCTTTGTACAGGAGGGTGTGAATGAAGATCGTTATCGTCACGGGGGCCGCGGGGCTTGTTGGCTCTGAGGCCGTGCGATTCTTTCATGCGCGAGGATTTTATGTCATTGGTATTGAGAATGACATGCGCAAATATTTCTTTGGTTCTGAGGCATCCGTCGGGTGGAACTTGCAGGCCTTGAAGAATGAGTGCAAAAATTTTACCCATTATGATATCGATATCCGTGATGCATCTGCGATGGGGCGTATTTTTGTAGAACATGGGAAAGATATTGTATTGGTGATCCATACGGCAGCTCAACCTAGCCATGACTGGGCGCTCAGAGAGCCGCTGACAGACTTTGCTATTAATGCTACCGCAACGCTTGGTTTGTTGGAAAACACCCGTCAATGTTGCCCGCAAGCTGCATTTATTTTCACTTCGACCAATAAAGTGTATGGAGACCGTCCCTGCGCCTTGCCTTTGCAGGAACAGAGCACGCGCTGGGAACTTGATCTGGCGCATCCGTATTATAAGAAGGGCATTGATGAGCAAATGTCCGTGGATCATTGCCAGCACTCTTTGTTCGGAGCGTCAAAGCTCGCCGCAGATATTATGGTCCAGGAATATGGCCGGTATTTCGGAATGAAGACCGTTGTTTTCAGGGGTGGTTGTTTAACGGGGCCTGATCACAGCGGGGCAGAGCTCCATGGATTCTTAGGTTATCTTATGAAATGTGCTGTTACAGGTCGTGAATACTGTATCTTTGGATATAAGGGCAAGCAGGTTCGGGATAATATTCATAGTTATGACCTGGTGAATGCTTTTGATCATTTCTTCAAGGATCCGCGTTGTGGAGAAGTTTATAACATTGGCGGAAGCCGGTTTAGCCATGCCTCACTTTTGGAATCGATCCCCCTGTGCGAAAAGATCGCGGGCCGAAAGATGAAGACCCTTTACGTCGAGGCCAACAGGGTCGCCGATCATATGTGGTGGGTGAGTGATATTTCAAAGTTTCAGTCACATTATCCGGCTTGGGCTTTGACCAGGACCATGGAAGATATCCTTGGGGAGATCTACGTACAGAACAAAGCGCGATGGCTTAAAGAGGTTTTATTTTAGGTTTCTTTTAAATGCCTTTTTATGCAAGGAAGCTTTATCGCAGAGTATAATACGCCTATGAATCTTACACAGGAAATGATCGAAGAGAATAGCAGGGCGATGCAGATCCCGACCCATATTTATGTGAAGGTCGCGACGCTTGCCTTTATGGAATGCTTACGAGATATGGATGTTCTGGAAAAGGCTGTAGTCGATCTGGACGTTAAGACCATTCAGTTCATTTCTCATCGCATGAAAGGGACTCTGGGAAATGTGAGATTGGATACGTATGCCGGTCTTGCCGCTCAGGTTAATGATGCGGTTAAGAAAGGTGAGAGCATTGACAATATCCGTGAACTCTTTGTTCAATTTAAGGTTGCATTTGAGACGATGAAGGGTAAATGACGCGTTCGAAGTTTACTTTCTAAGGAGTTTTCATGCGCGAGATGTTTTTAGCCCAAATAGATTATGTCTTTTTTGTTTATGGGTTTGCTTTTATTCTTCTTGCTTCGGTTTGTGCGTCTTTATCCCGTGTGGACAAGTCTGATGTCCCTTGGCATTGGCTGGCTTTTTTTGGTCTTACCCACGGGGTCAATGAATGGCTGGATATGGTGGCTATTAGCTTTGGAGACGCCACACCGTTCAAATGGGTTCGTCTGATGATCATGATCTTTTCTTTCATTTTTCTTCTTGAATTTGGACGTTCGACGTTGCAGCGGTTTAAGGTTGTTTCTATTGGGCGATGGATTTATATTCCGTTATTGTGCACGGTTGTTCTTAGCCAGTCGTGGGGGATCTCGGGGGTTAATGCTGTATCTCGTTATTGTTTGGGCCTTGTGGGAGGGGTGTGGGCTGCTGCTGCATTATGGCAATTGTCAAGGCTTCAAAAAAATGGCGGACAGGCGCTCCTGTTTTCATCCATGGCCATGTTCTTGTATGCGATCTCCAGCGGCTTTATTGTACCCCAAGTCGATCTTCTTACTGCATCGATCATCAATCAGGATTCTTTTATCCAATATACCGGTTTTCCTGTTCAGCTATTACGCGGATTTTTGGCATCTATGATAGCTTTTTTTGTTTGGGATTTTCAAGAGAATTTTCGTCTAGCGGGTGAAGAGTTGGTAGTTAAAAGAAAAGAGGTTCTTCTTCGTACGGGTTTGTTTGTTGCGCTGTTCATTTTGATCTCAGGCGGTTGGTTTCTCGTTGATAGTAGGGGGAGAGCCGAAGCTGTTCAACAAAGAGAAAAGCTTCTTAGTATTGTTCAGCAGGGGGCATTGATGCTGGATCCGGAGCAGGTTAAATATCTGACCGCCTCTTCTGCTGATCTAGAAAGTCCGGTTTATGAAAGATTAAAAAGCTGGTTCCAGGTATTTCAGACCACCGTACATGAGGTCAGGTTTGCTTATCTGATGCGTTGGGTTGAAGATCGTGTTGTTTTCTTGGTTGATTCCGAGCCGGCCGGGAGTGCTGACGAATCGCCTCCTGGGCAGGTTTATGATGAGGCGGCTCCTCAGATCAAGGAAGTTTTTGTTTCAGGAAAGTCTTCTGTAGAAGGTCCTTCTGTTGATCGCTGGGGATCATGGGTCAGCGCGTTTGCGCCCCTTAAAGATGGGCGTACAGGAGATGTTATTGCTGTCTTTGGCATTGATCAGAGTGCAAGAAGCTATATTGGCGCTGTGTTGAAACAACGATTCCAAGGTATCTTTCTCATAGGCTGTATGGGTATCTTTATTTGTTTGATCTTTGTTTTTCGCCAAAGATTTGCGGTTTCTTTGAGACAAGTTATGCATGGCAAGAAAGTAGATTTTTGGGTTTCGTGGGGTATGGTTATTATTGTGTTCTTTTTTGGAGGTATATTAACAATAGGTTCTTATATTGTTTCTAGAAATTATGCTTCAGATATTTTTGAAAAAACATTTATGCAGCGCGCAGTTTCGCGATCAGCCTCTGTTTCAGATGCGTTGCGGTATCAAATAGAGAGTTTGGGATTTCTTCAGCAGTATTTTCAACAAGAATCCTTTGTAGACCGGGCAGAGTTTTCTCGATATGTGAAAGTTATGTTGCAAGGGGTTCCTTTACAGGCTTTGGCGTGGGCTCCGCGTGTGGATTCTAAATCACGGCGTGATTTTGAGAGTTTGGCCCGTCAAGAAGGTTTGCAGGGTTTTAGGATCTTTGAGCATGATGCACAAGGACAAGATCGTCCGGCCTTTGAAAGAGATTTTTATTTCCCGGCATATTATTTAGAGCCGGTGCAGGGCAATGAACATGCCCTGGGTTTTGATCTGGCATCAGAGACTTTTCGTCGTGCTGCGATGGAAAAGAGTTGCGATCAGGGGTTTCCTGTGGCGACGTCGGCTATTGAGCTTGTTGTCGATTCTAGACTGAAGAAAGGTGTTTTGGTTTTCTTGCCTGTCTATACACAGGGAGTTGATCCTCAGACAGTTGAGGAAAGGCGCAAGAATTTGCGTGGATTTGTTGTGGGGGTTTATAACGTTGAAGAATTCTTAAAACAATCCTGGTCTAAGCTACCCGCAGAAGGGCTTGCGTGTTTGATTGAAGATTTTGATCGTTCGGGGCCGGATAGGATCTTATATCGTCATGCGGTCCGTTTGGGTTTTGTAGACTGGAGCCGACCTGTGTTTAAGTATGAAATGCCATTATATTTTGCGGGTCGTTTATGGAGAATGACCGTTGTTCCGAGCAGTACATTTCTTAAAAATTATTTCTCTTATAGTTATGTTTGGATTTTGCCCATTGGCTTGTTATTCACCGCATTGATGGCGATTTTTTTGAATCTTCTTGTAACCGGCCGTTATAGTGCGGAAAAGCTTGTTTATTTAAGGACAGTTGAGTTGAGCAAGAAAACAGAAGCTCTTGAAGAGAGTGAGAAAAAGATCAGTACGATCACATTGTCGGCTCAGGATGCGATCCTTATGGTGAACGCTCATGGAAAAGTATCTTTTTGGAATCCTGCGGCTGAAAAGATCTTTGGGTATACTTGGGAAGATATTTCCAGTCAATCGTTGGGGGATATCTTTCTTACGGTTGAGTTTCGAAGGATCATTGATGATATTATCCTGAACGCATCGGGACAACAAGGGGATTCCCGGATCTCCATTGAGTTGTACGCCCGGCGTAAAGATGGCGTTGAGATCCCGGTCGAAGCTTCTTTTGCGACAGCTTTCTTGGGCAATGAATGGCAGGTGGTTGCTATTATGCGAGATATTACCGAACGTAAGCAAACACAGGATGCCATCAAGTCCGTTAATGATCGTTTGGAGATCGGAAGAGCGTCGTGTAGGGAAAGAGTGTCTTCGCCTGTGTAGATCTCG
>CAJBYM010000040.1 GCA_903959815.1 Candidatus Omnitrophota bacterium | reverse complement strand
ATCTTGGCATAGGAGATATTCGTACATTTACAGAAAACGACCTTAGGTTTTTAAAGCAATTCTAATATGAAATTATCTTTAAACTGGCTACAGAATTATATTCATCATGGGCTTTCGGCTGACGATCTGGCTTATCGTATGACCATGGCCGGGCTTGAGGTTGAAGGCGTGCATGCGGTAGGTAACGATACCGTTTTTGAGATCGAGGTTACCCCCAATCGTCCGGATTGTTTGAATGTGATCGGCCTGGCGCGTGAAGTGTCAGCTATTGTGGATAAAGAGCTGAAGATGCCGGCGGTGAAAGATTATGCTGATAGCGGCAGCGTGGACATTAGCATTGAAGACCAGGAAGCCTGCGGCCGATATATCGGAACATTGATCGAAGGTGTTGCCGTTAAGTCGATGCCTTCAGATAAAGCTGTGCTTTTGCAGGCGATCGGCGTTAATGCCATTTCTAATATTGTTGATCTTACGAATTTTGTTCTTTTTGAATATGGACAGCCTTTGCACGCATTTGATGCGGATAAACTTGAAGGTGGAAAGATCATTGTGCGCCGTGCGAAAAAAGGCGAGAAGATCGTTACACTGGATGATGTTGAGCGCACTTTGGATGAAAGCATTCTTGTCATCGCGGATGCGAGAAAACCTGTGGCTATTGCGGGTATTATGGGCGGTCGCGATACCGGAGTAACGGGTTCGACCACGCGTGTGCTTTTGGAAAGCGCGCATTTTGATATGGGGCTTATTCGTCGTGCATCGAGGAAGCTGGGGTTGACCAGCGATGCCTGTTACCGGTTTGAGCGCGGGGTGGATTTTACGACGATCGAAAAAGCGTCAGCCCGTGCTACAGATCTGATCCTTGAACTTGCCGGTGGGCGTGTTGTCGGGCGTAAGGATGCCTGTGTGAAAGCCAAGAAAGATGCCTGTGCAGCCATTAACGTAACGTCCGGCGACATTCAGAAACTTTTAGGGACAACGATTGAATTGCCTAAAGCGAAAAAGATCCTGGAGCGCCTGGGGTGTAAGGTCACGATCAGCGCTGATGCGATCACGGTTGTGTCGCCGCAAAATCGTAATGATCTTAAGATCCGGGAAGATGTGATTGAAGAAGTGGCGCGCGTGATCGGATTTGATAATTTGCCGATGTCGTTACCGAGCGTGGGTGCGATCAATATTACGGTTGATCTTCAAAAGGAAGGGTTTAACCGACGTGTTGCGGATGGTTTTATTTCCCAGGGATTCAATGAGATCTTAACGTATGCCACGATCAGTCGTCCGGCGCTTAAAAAAACGGGATATGATGGCAAGGCAATTGCGATTCAGAATCCGATGTCCGCGGAGCAGGAGCTTATGCGTCCGACGGTATTGGCCAATATGTTGCTGATTGTTGCGTCCAATATGAATCACGGGCAGAAAGATCTTCGGTTCTTTGAAGTGGGCAAGCGGTATCTGCCTGGCGGCGAACGCTGGACGCTGGGTGTGATCATTGCAGGCCGTCGTGAAGGGGATTGGCGCAAAGGGAAACGCGAGCAGCTGGATTTCTTTGATCTGAAAGGCGCGATCGAGACAGCCCTTTTGAGCCAGCGCGTTCAGGGTTTAAGTTGTATGGCAGGGGCCGGTGAGGCTAAAGCTTTTGAATTAGGACAGGCCGCCCGTGTTTTTTTGCAAGGTGTAGAGATAGGCATGATGGGTAAGCTTTCGGATGTTGTTTTAGCAAATTTTGATATTAAAAAAGCAAATGTCTATTTTGCGGAGATAGATCTTGAAGCCGCGGTTGATGCTGTTGTGCCGCGTGCTAAATTTGAAATGCTGGATGAGTATCCATCTGCCGTGCGCGATGTGAGTTTGGCGGTTAAGGATGTGGTGTTTGAAGACCTTCGTGCCTTGTGTTTGGACAATGGGCAGGGTTTGCTGCGCAAGGTTGATCTTGTGGAAGAATATCGTGGTGATAAAATAGAAAAAGGTCAGCGCGGGATCGTCCTTTCATTGACGTATCAGGCGAAGGATAAAACGCTGACGGAAGATGTTGTCAATGCGCTGCATGAGAATATTGTAGCGAAGCTGATCGAGAAATTTGGAGTGAAAAGAAGATAAATTCTTGTCCCAAAAGCCCAGCCATATGGGGGCTTTTGGGATTCCGCGTTGTTTTCCTCGGAAAATATTGCGGAAACAACGCTACATCTGCTGTGCTCGTCAGGGGGTATGTAAATTTGAACCAATGCGTGTATAAAGGGAGTTGTTGTCTTCACGTGCCTCAGGGCCGTAAGCTGGCTCCCACCTGTTTACCAGGTTCAATACGCTTACTTCCAACGGCATAAGCGGATCTTATTAAACCCTGCGCATTTAAGCGCAGGGTTAGTTTTTTAGGATGATTATGGGGTTGTTTGAAACGAACTTAACTCCGAACGCGCCTTTGTCGGTGCGCATGCGCCCTTCGACCCTTGAAGAATGCGTCGGGCAGGAGCATATTCTCGGGCCCGGAAAACTTCTGACGCGCGCGGTTGAAGCAGATCGTGTGACATCCATCATCCTTTACGGGCCTCCCGGTTCCGGCAAGACCACCATGGCCTTGTGCATCAGCAAAAAAACCAATGCGAATTTTGAAAGCGTAAATGCCGTTGCCTCGAATGTTGAGGAACTGCGCAAGATCATCGCTTCTGCCAAGAACCGTTTGGCAAATTCCGGCAGTAAGACCATTCTTTTTATTGATGAGATCCATCGTTTTAATAAGGCCCAGCAGGATGTGCTGATGCCGGATGTTGAGAACGGGAATCTTGTTCTTATCGGCGCGACGACGATGAATCCATTTTTTTCTCTGGTAACGCCGTTATTGTCGCGTTCGTTGGTGTTTGAGTTAAGGCCTTTGACGGAAGAAAATATTCTGACGCTTTTGGAGCGCAGTTTAAAAGATAAAGAAAACGGGCTTGGAAAGATCAAGATCAAGGTCGATAAGAAAGCCCTGAAATTCCTGGCCGAGATCTCTGACGGGGATGCGCGGCGCGCCCTTAATGCCCTGGAGGTGGGTTGTTTGACCACACCCAAGAATAAGGAGGGGGCCGTCGTTTTTTCCATCGAGGTGGCCCAGGAATCTATTCAGAAGAAACAGGTTCAATACGACGGGGACGGGGATGTCCATTATGACACCGCCTCTGCGTTCATCAAATCCATGCGCGGGTCTGATCCGGATGCCGCTCTTTACTGGATGGCTAAGATGATCTATGCGGGGGAGGACCCACGGTTCATCGCCCGGCGCATTTGCATTTGTGCGGCGGAAGATGTGGGCAATGCTGATCCGAATGCGCTTTTGGTGGCGAGTGCAGCGCTTGAAGTTTCTGAATTTGTCGGCCTTCCCGAAGCGAGGATCCCGTTGGCGCAGGCTGCTGTTTATGTGGCGTGTGCGCCAAAATCCAATGCGGTGTATTTGGGCATTGATAAAGCGCTTGAAGATGTGAAGACCAAGAAAGCAGGGAATGTCCCCTCGCATTTGCGCGACGGGTCTTATTCCGGCGCAAAGCAGTTGGGCCACGGGCAGGGATATAAATATGCCCATGATTTTCAGGATCATTATGTCCCGCAGGAATATATGCCGTTTAAAGCGACATATTACGAACCGACTGAAATGGGCTATGAGAAAAAGATCAAAGATCGTCTCGCCGCCCTTAGAAAACGCACGCAGTGAAGCGTATAAATTTTACTATTAGAATTCTTAAGATAATGATATTATAAAGCGAAATTTTTAGGGTTTATTTTGCCCAAAAACAGGCTAAACCGTGTTTATTCAATCCAAACAGGAATTGCGACAGTTAATTCTTGATTTAATAAAAGGACAAAAGGAGGAAGTTCGTTTATTCAAGAGCCGGGTCATCTTTGAGAAGTTGACAGCTTTACCGGTTTTTAAGAACGCAAGGACGATCCTGTGTTACGCGTCCTTTCGAGGCGAGGTTGATACCCTGGCCCTTATGCAAAGAGCGATGGAATTAAAGAAGCGTGTAGCGTTACCGTTGATTCGAAAAGAAGAACAGCAAATAGTCCCGATGCTGATAAAGTCTCTGACAGAGCTTAAGCCCGGCCCCTATGGAATTCAGCAGCCGCCGGATGTGCCGCAGAACCGTTTGAGTGCGGATGAGCTCGACCTTGTTGTTGTGCCTGGCGTGGCGTTCGATCGCCGCAATAATCGCCTTGGCCGTGGCGCAGGGTACTATGACCGCTTCCTTTCCGAACTGCCTGTAACGACTCCTACCATCGGCGTTGCATATGATCTTCAGGTCGTTGATGCTATTATGGGCATTGAGCCGCACGACCGACCGGTTACGCTTGTCATCACCAATTGATGTGCCTGCTTCAACATTAAATTAGATCGGATCCTAGCGCACCCGCCTTAGGGGTGATGCTGCCGGTCTGCATCAAGACAATCGCGTGATAACGCGTTAAAGAAGGAGTTATATCATGGGTGAAAATGTTCTTTTTAATATCATGTTGTTTATGTTCATCGGCGCCGGTTCTTTTGCCGGCGGGTATTTGGTCAGCCGTATTTTTAAAGGCCGACAGTTGAAGCAGATCGAGGGTGAAGCGGCGTCTATCCGTGATATGGCGCAGCGTGAAGCAGACACGATCAAGAAAGAAGCTGAGCTTCATGCCAAAGATACGATGCTGAAGCTTCGCCAGGAATTTGAAGTTGAGACCAAGCAGCGCCGCGAAGAGCTTTCCAACACAGAACGCCGTCTTCTTCAGAAGGAAGATAATGTGGAAAAAAGGCTCGATCTTTTGGACAAAAAGGAAAAAGATCAAATGACGCGGTTCGAAGTTTTGAAACAAAAAGAAACGGAAAACGTACAAAAGGCGGATGAGCTGGCGAAAATGATCCAGCAGGAAAAAGAGACGCTCTTTAAGATCTCCAATCTGAGTCGTGATGATGCGAAGAACATGCTTTTGACGCGCGTGGATGAAGAGCTTGTGCATGAAAAAGCGACCCGTATCCGTCAAATGGAAGAAGAGATCAAGGAAAGCGCTGACAAGAAAGGCCGTGAACTTCTTTCGCTTGCGATGCAGCGTTGTGCGTCTGATCATGCGGCAGAAACAACGATCAGCGTGGTGCCGCTTCCGTCGGATGAAATGAAGGGACGTATCATCGGTCGCGAGGGCCGGAATATCCGCGCGCTGGAACAGGCGACGGGTGTCGATATCATCATTGACGATACGCCTGAGGCTGTTACGATCTCGGGATTTGATATGGTGCGCCGTGAGATCGCACGATTGGCGCTGGAACAGCTTATTCTCGACGGCCGTATTCATCCTGGCCGCATTGAGGAAGTTGTTGAGAAAGCCAAGAAGACATTGGAACAGAAGATCAAGGAAGAAGGCGAAGCTGCTGTTTTCGAGCTTGGCATTCATAACATGCATCCTGAGCTGGTGAAACTTATCGGCCGTTTGAAATATCGCACGAGCTTTGGCCAGAATGCACTGCAGCATACCAAGGAAGTAGCGCGACTGATGGGCGTGATGGCCTTTCAGCTGGGGATCGATCCGCACCTGGCAAAGCGCGCAGGTTTGCTCCATGATATCGGCAAGGTTATTCCGACGGAAGTGGAAGAAGGCACGCATGCGGTGGTGGGCGGTCGTCTGGCTAGAAAATTCGGTGAAGCAGAAATGGTAGCGCAGGCGGTTGAATCGCATCATAATGAGATTGAGATCGGGTCAATTTTCGGGGTTCTCGTCTGTGTTGCGGATGCGGTCAGTGCGTCCCGTCCGGGTGCGCGTGCCGAATCGCTGGAAACATATATCAAGCGGCTGGAAGGTCTTGAGAAGATCGCGTATTCGTTCAAGGGGATCGAGAAGGCGTTCGCACTTCAGGCAGGCCGCGAGATCCGCATTATGGTTGATCCGGCGAAATTGAATGATGACGAGGCTGTTGTTCTCTCGCGTGATATCCGTAAAAAGATCGAAGCGGATATGGAATATCCCGGCCAGATCAAGGTTCTGGTCGTGCGTGAAACACGGGCTATAGAGTTCGCGAAATGAAAATCCTTTTTCTCGGCGACATCGTGGGCAATCCCGGGCGTGAAGCTGTGGCTAAGTATATTCCGGCCATGCGCAAGAACGGCGAGGTTGATGTTGTTGTTGTCAATGGAGAGAATGCGGCCGGAGGTTCCGGCATTACGGAAAATGTGGCGCGCGAGTTGTTTTCTTTCGGGTGTGATGTCATAACACTCGGGGATCATGTGTGGGACAAGAGGGATGTTTATCCCTATTTGAACAGTGAGGCTCATATTGTCCGTCCGGCAAACTTTGCTTCAGAAGCGCCAGGACGCGGCGTTTGCGTGGTAGAGATCAAGGGTGTTAAGATCGCCGTTATTGCGCTCTTGGGCCGGACCTATATGAAGTATCTGGTGAATTGTCCGTTTCGTGCCTTGGATGTTGTGCTGGGGGGCCTGACGGATGTTAAGGTCATTTTGGTCGATATGCATGCTGAGGCAACCAGTGAAAAAGTGGCCATGGGTTGGTATGCCGACGGGCGTGTGAGTGCGATGTTGGGCACGCATACGCATATTCAAACAGCGGATGAGAAGATCCTGCCCAAGGGGACCGCGTATATTACGGATGTGGGCATGACCGGGCCGTATGATTCGGTCATTGGCCAGATCAAAGAACGCATCATTGAACGGTATTTGACGGGCATGCCCAACAAGTTTGAAGTGGTGGCCAGCAAGGCGACGTTGTGCGGGGTGCTGGTGGATATTGATCCGGCCACAGGCTGTGCCCAGAGCATTGTCCGTATTCAGAAAGATTGAACCGGAGGAGTGATATGACTTGGGAAGGATTGAACCGTAGAAAATTTCCGCGTGCGAATTTTCCATGTCTTATCAAGGTTCTTCGTGAGGGAAGCCCCGAAGAAGTGATCTTGACTCATACGGAAAATATCAGCATTGGCGGTGCGTGTGTGATCCTGAAGAAAGCCATCGAGCTTTTTTCTCCTGTTAATATTGAAATTGATCTCATGGATGGCGGCGAGGTCATTGCCTGCCGTGCTAAAGTTGTTTGGTCGGTTAGGCGCAAAGCGATAGAGGCTCACAAGCCTTCATGTTATGACCAGGGGCTTGAATTTGTGGATATTAAAGATGAGCATCGTGCACGAGTGGGACAAACAGTCGAACATCTTGTGCGTTCAGGCCGCGAAACACCGCTGCGTTAAGAAAACGGAAAAGGCATTATGGTGAAAGTTCGTTTTGCTCCAAGCCCGACGGGGTATTTGCATATTGGAGGTGCGCGTACGGCGCTTTTTAACTGGATGTATGCCAAGGCTCAGGGTGGAGAGTTTGTGCTGCGCATTGAGGATACGGATCTTGAGCGGTCTAAGCCGGAATATGAGGCCGAGATCCTCAACAGCATGACATGGCTTGGTTTGATCTGGGATGAATTTTATAAACAGAGCGACCGGTTTGCTGTTTATAAAGAACAGGCCGAGAAGCTTGTGGCGGAAGGTAAGGCGTATCGTGAAGGAACTGCGGTTCTTCTTAAAGTTGAAAAAGGCCGTGCGGTCAAGTTTGATGATCTTATCCGTGAGCTGATCACGTTTAATACGGATGAGATCAAGGATCAGGTTTTGATGAAATCTGACGGGTCTCCGGCGTAT
>CAJBYM010000039.1 GCA_903959815.1 Candidatus Omnitrophota bacterium | reverse complement strand
TCAGCAAGAACGCGGGCCCCGATATTGATCGTACGGCTAAAGAGCAGTGCTGATGGCGTAAAAATAATAAAGTCCGTGAAATCAGTATCCACATCAAGGGCCAGAAAAAGATCAGCCGCATCCTGAAGAACGGCGAAGCCTTTGACTTTCTGCCAGACCCCGTAAGAACTCAGAACAACCCGATCCACCACGCAACCCGCTTTCTCGACGATGGACGCACATTTCCTGACCACATCCGTCTTAACGACAGACAAAAGCACGCGGGTATACCCGGCATCATCCAGGCCGATCATAGAGGAATCAAAAACAACATCCTCTCTTTTATACGGCACGATCCTGGCTAATTTAAGATCGATCATCTGCTCGATCTCGGCTTCCTGCCGTGAAGGAAGATGCAGGTTCCTTACGGTCACACCATTCCTGGCCAGCGAGATAACGGCCAAAGGCTGACGTAATTTCAGATCCTTAAAGATCTTGGCAAGTTTTTCCGTAATAAGCGCATCATTCATGCCCGTGATAGGCTCGACAGCACAGGCAGACGCCTCCAGTAAAGCCCCGTTATTCCTCGCGACGGCAACTTTCAAGAAAGACTCTGTGATCTGAACAATAACTGTTGGTTTCATTAACGGATAAACTCTGTTATCTGGAATGTTGGCAATAATATCGCGATCACAATACCCCCCATGATCAACCCGATCACAAGGATCAAGACCGGCTCAAGGAGCGCAGAAACAACCGACAGGTCACTATCGATCTGTCGACGATAAGATGCTGCGATCTCTTCCAGCACTTCCACCAAACGACCCGATTCCTCTCCGACAGCGACCATCCTGATAAGAAAATCCGGCAAACTTGTATGGGCGCGCAAACTTCTGGCCACACCTTCTCCGGATGCAATGACCCGACACGCAGCAGATAATTCATGGCGTAAGACCGGCGCAGAAACTGTTTCCGATGCGATCTCGAACGCCTTAAGAGCAGGTATACCACTTTTAAGCAAAAGTGCGAGCGCCTGCGTAAAATATGTCAACTCCTGATTCACAGAAAGCCGACGAACAACCGGAATAAGATTTACTGCTTTCCTGATCAATTTAAGAGCAATCTCACCGCCTTTGAACATGCGGATCGCCAAAATCGCAACAGCCAATATCACAAGCCCGATAAGCCAGCTCTTATTTAATATGGTGCTCAACTGTAAAATACACTGCGTAAAGAAAGGAAGCTCTTTGCCCATGCCTTCAAGGATAGGCCTAAGCTTCGGAACAACAAAATTCAAAAGAACAAAAACGCTGACAGCACCGACACCGCACAACAAGACAGGATAGGCGAGCGCGGCTCTTACCCTGGTCTTCAAACCTTCTTCCCTGGACATGAAATCACTGATCTGCTCAAGAACCGCCGCAAGTTTACCGCTGGCTTCCCCCGCCTTGATAAGGCTGATGAACAAGGGGGGGAAAACCTTAGGGAACTTGGCCAAAGCATAAGAAAATGATTTGCCCTCCTTGGTCATATGATAGATCTCAAGGATCATCTCCTGGAACAAAGGATTTGCTGTCTGTTCATGCAAAATACGTAAACTCGAAAGCAATTCAACCTGCGCCCGATTGAGGGTCGTTAGTTTCTTGACAAAATCCAGAACATCTTCAGACGAGATGGATCTCCTGCGCGTCGGCTTCAACAAAAGACTCACCTGAGATTCTGAACCCACAGGCCGCCCTATACTCAAAGGTACAAGGCCAAGCTGCTCGATCTTTAAAAGAGCATCGGTCTGATCTTCCGCATCGAGCTCTCCCTCGACAACACCTTCCAGGCCCCGCTTGGCCCTGTAAGAATAAATGCTCATATCAGCCCTCGACACCAAGTTCTGTCAACCTTAAGATCTCCTGCGGCGTGGTCACGCCTGCCCTGACCCTCTCAATGCCAGCATCCATCAATGTCTTAAACCCCAGTGTACGTGCCTGACGGCGTATGTCGGCCGCTGAGGCCTTGCGAATAATAAGCTCTTTGATCTCGTCCCCAATAGGAAGGATCTCATAGATCGCGCTACGGCCGCGATATCCAATGAACTGACACTTTTCACATCCGACACCATGATAAACCGGAATGTCCTTGAAGATCTTCGGTAAGAATTCTGTATTCTTAACCAATTCTTTACACGCAGGACATATCACCCGGACCAGACGCTGGGAAATGAACGCATTGACTGACGACGCCACAAGGTAAGGCTCAATACCTATATCCAAAAGCCTGGCCGCACCGCTGGCCGCATCATTGGTGTGCAGTGTGGAAAATATCAAATGGCCTGTCAATGATGTACGGATCGACAGCTCTGCTGTTTCCAGATCACGCACCTCTCCCACCATCATGATGTCCGGATCGTGGCGCAAAATGCTGCGCAAACAATTAGCGAACGTAAGACCAATATCGGGCTTCACCTGGATCTGCATGATGCCGCCCAGCTCATACTCCACCGGATCTTCGATCGTAATGATCTTGACCGCCTGTTTATTCAAGCGGCTTAAACACGCATAAAGTGTTGTTGTCTTGCCGCTGCCCGTCGGACCCGTCAAGAAAATAATGCCGTGCGGCCGTTCGAGAAGTCCCAGCAAAAGCTTGAAATCCGCGGGTTCAAAACCAAGATCATCCAGGCTAAACAAAAGGTGCATGGGCAAAATGCGGATAACAATATTCTCGCCATTGATCGACGGGATAACGGAGATCCTCAGGTCAAAGGGCTTATCCTCCACCTTGATGATCGCACGCCCGTCCTGCGGAAGACGTTTCTCGACCACATTCAAATTAGCCAGGATCTTGATGCGGGAGATAACCACCTGATACAGATGCTTGATCTGTCCGGGGAGCTGCATATCATACAATATTCCGTCGATGCGGTAGCGGATACTGACACGTTCACGGAACGTTTCAAGATGAATGTCCGTCGCGCGTGCCTTCACCGCTTCGACCAAAAGCTGATTCACAAGTTTAATGACCGAAGCGTCCTGATCCGACGCAGAAAAATCATCAATATTGATATCGATCTTTTCCTGACGGGTCAGTTCAGAAGAACCCGGACTTGCCAGGATCTCTTCAACCGTCTCGGCGCCGATGCCATAATACCGCCGGATATAAGAGAGGATCTCTTCTTCAGGCGCCAGAACCCGTTCAACATCAAAGCCCAGATGAAGTTTCAGGTCTTCGGCGACCCATACGGCCAAAGGATCGGAAACAGCGACCGTGAGCGTCTTTCCTTCAAGCTTCAGCGGCATACAGCGGTAATGCCAGACAAATTTAGCCGGAACAGACTTGATCACACCGACGGGAACATCAAAATCCTTAAGACTTGCATAACACGCCAGCCCCATCTGTTCGGCTAAGACCGATAAAAGCTGCCCCTGTTCAATGAATCCCATACGGACCATGACACGCCCCAGGATCTCTCCGCTGCGACGGCTTTCCTCGACCGCCCTGGCCAGCTGCCCTTCATTGATCATCCCGCGCTGTATGAGTAATTCGCCGATCTTTGCCATAGCTGTTTAAGTCCTATCCCTCCGCCTTAGGTAAAGCCCCGATCATATAAAATTTCTCTTCAGCAACCGCATCCATACGACCCGATACGATCTTCTCGCATCCGGCAATGGTGTCCTCCAATTGAACATACACCCCCTTGATGCCACTGTAAAGCTCTCCTGTAAAAAAAGGCTGAGTCAAAAAATTCTGCAGTTTTCTGGCCCTTTCAAAGATGATCTTTTCTTCTTTGGAGAGCTCTTCCTTGCCGATGATCGACACGATCCTTTGCAGATCCTGATACTTCTGCAGATGACGAAAGATCTCCTGAACAACATTGAAATGACGGTGGCCAATGATCAAAGGATCAATGAAACCGCTGGTCGAATGCAAGGGATCCACCGCAGGATAAAGCCCGCGCTGCACATAATCACGCGAAAGAACCAGCGCGGAATTCAAATGGGCAAAGATCGCCACAACGGCAGGATCAGAAAGATCGTCCGCAGGAACGTAAATGGCTTCAACCGACGTAATGGATGATTTCTTGCTCGAGCGGATACGTTCATGGAACTCGCTGATCTCGGCCATCAGCGTCGGCTGATAACCTGTTTCTGATGGTATCCTGCCCAAGAGGGCCGAAAGTTCCGCCCCAGCCTGGGCAAAACGGAACACATTATCAATGAAAAACAGCACGTCATTGCCCTGATCCTGTACATATTCGGCCATTGCAATACCCATCTGGGCCGCCTCGAAACGCGCACCGGAAGACTCATTCATCTGTCCGAACACCATGATCGATCGTTCCAAAAGACCCGTACGAACAAACTCATAGTAAAGCTCATTGCCTTCCCTGATGCGTTCACCCACGCCTGTAAATACGCAGCTACCCTTGTGTTTGGTAATAATATTGTGAATGATCTCAAGGATCAGAATCGTCTTACCCAAACCAGCGCCACCAAAGATCCCGGTCTTCGCGCCCTTGATCTGGGGGGAAAGAAGATCGATGACCTTGATGCCGGTCTCCATCATTTCAAACTTCAGAGCTTCTTCATGACCATAAGCCCCTGCACGCTCTTGGGCCGAAATAATCCGACGGATCGGCAAGCGCTGATCCGACTCAACCACAGCGCCCCCGTCGATCGGATGGCCCAGGACATTAAACACCCTTCCGAAAAGATCTTTGGTCGCAGGAAATGTAACCTGGCTGCCGATCGCAAAACATGCCGCATTACGCCGGATGCCATGCGTCGGATTAAGCGCAATGCAACGGCAAATATTAGGCTGATGGTGTTCAACCACCTCCAGGACAATCTCTTTCCCGTCAAAAGATGTCACCCGAACAACTTCATAGATCGATGGCAAAGCTCCTCCGTGGAGGAACTCCACATCCACCACAGCGCCCTCAACAGCGATAACCCTGCCTTCTTGTTGTGCCATCAAACTCTCCTGCGCCGCCTGGATGCCTGGCGCGAGCCTGTTATCTCACGGATGACCTTATCCCTTGTCGCATGCACCTGCCGGAAATATTCCGTCAGTAATCCTTTTTCCTTATGCTTAAGGCCTTGACTGCTTTCTTCCAAATGCATGACACGCGCCGCATATTCCGCCAATTTTGACGTCCAGAAAACTTCCAGAAGTTTTGCGCCAAACCACAATTGAGCGGCCCCTTCCGCAACCCGCATGGGAGACGGTTCAAGCGGATCCTCGGCGTGCCACTTTTCAGGCGACGAGAATCCCGCATCCTTTTCCGCGGGTTTATACGGAAATGCCTGCCAAACCATGATCTTTTGAACCATGAGAGAAACAAACATCGGATGCACCACGATCACGCGCCCGGCCTTTTTACGAAAAAGATCAAAGACATAATTCTGAATGCCATCAACTTCTCCCCAGGAGATCTGATGCGTAAGCCCGGGGAAAAATACAAACCGCTCCTTCATATCCTCAAGATGGCGCGCACCACGCTCGCCGATCACAATCAGCTGATCCTCTTTGGAGCGACGTTGTTCAAGCGCAATGTTAGCAAGAACAGCGTTAATTTCACCGACAAAACCGTCATCAGAACTGACAATCACGATCACCGACGGGGCTTCAGAACGCTCATGAAACACAGGATGACGCAACTTATCATGTTCATATTTCACACGGACGCAATTGAGCGAATCTTCCGCCTGCTTCACAAAAGCGTCGATCGGTCGGTCCATCAATTGGAAAGATCTGAATTGGATAAGCGTCGCTGTCTTAAGGACATCAATGATATCCCCATGGCTCGCGATCAGATCAAAATCCTGTTTCAATTCAACCGCTGGCCGCACGCTCCCTCCCCATCCCGAAAGATCTTACGATCATTGATGCTCTTTACAGAACTGCCCCAGTATCCTGTCAAGGCCCATACGGATATCCGGCGTAAGCTCTTTCTTGGTCGC
>CAJBYM010000038.1 GCA_903959815.1 Candidatus Omnitrophota bacterium | reverse complement strand
GTACAAGGCGGTGGGTTGGACCTTGGTCTTTGCGGTGATCTGGCTGTCGATACCGGCTCTGGCGGTTGGTGTGCACAAGGAGATCGCCTACCTCTTATCCTGGATCCCATCCATCATGGAAACATCGCTGGACATGTTGTCGTATACCGACACGAAGAATCAGGCCCTTTTTTCGATGGTGATCCGTTTCTTTAGTGATTGTGGGCAGGGAGTTAATGTCCTGCATCTGACGTTTGAACAGGGGAAGGCACTGGGCTATGCGTTGGCGGCCTTCTTGTATTTGTCGGTATTCATTCCGCCGAAGGGAAAGCTCCGCGATCAAAAGCTGGATTATGCGCTGCTCTTTTGCTTTTTACCACTTTTCAATCCTAATGGCTGGATCCTGAACTTTGTAGCCTTAGTGGTGCCCTATATGTTCTTGATCGCCTACCTTATTGAAGTTAAATGGAAGGATCTTTTTGTTGCGGCGTGTGTTGTGGCCGGGTTTATGGCCACTTCTTTGATGGCTCAGGATGTTGTCGGCAATGACATGCAAAACCGTGGCGAACTTTTTAGTAATGTGACGATCGGGACACTGTTACTGGTTATCGCCCTGCTAAAACTTAAGTTTTACGGCATGCATCGATTATTTCAAGAAGGGAAGATTAATGAAGGCCTCGCATAAGAAAGACTGTAATTATTTGTCTGAACGTGTGGTGGAGATCTTGGCCCAAAGGTCAAAAGGCAAGTTGTTGGATCTGGGTTGTGGCAATGGAGATTCTTCGCTTCATCTTAAAGGACTTGGATTTGATGTGACCGGGGCTGATACGGATGTCGGGCGATTTCAATATCATAAGGACATCCCTTTTGTCGCCTGTGATCTTGCTCAGCCATTGCCTTTTCCTGATCAATCCTTTGAATACGTTATTTTTCTGGAGGTTATTGAACATATCTATAATCCTGAAATGGTTATACGGGAAATCGCACGCATCCTTAAGCCTGCTGGCCAGATGATCTTATCGACTCCGAATATCTTGAATATTGGATCGCGGTTGAGATTTCTTTTTGAGGGGTCTTTTGACTTCTTCCGTGAGCCATCGCTGGAATATTCTCAGAAAGGAGTGCAGTCGCTTCAAAATATTCATGTTATCCCTTGGCGGTACAATGAGTTGGAGTTTTTGTTATGTCGAAATGGTTTTAAGATTGAAGGTGTTCACGGAGATCAATGGAGAAAGCCTTCTCTGAGCATTGTAGGATTTATTTTTAAACCGTTGTTGTCTTTGCAGGCATGGATCAAAGAAGGACGATCGAGAAGTAAAGGTGGGGTTGATTTTAGCCGTATGAACCAGATTGTTTTGTCCAACGAACTGTTTTATAGTCGGCATTTGATCGTGGAAGCCAAGAAAACTAAACTTTCGTGAGGATAAAGTATGCGTATCGGATTTGATGCGGTAAGTTTGACGAAAGAACGTTCCGGGGTCGCCAATTACCTTTCCCATTTGGTGCGCCGGCTGGTTGAGGCAGATGTTGATCTGCAGATCGTTCTTTTCAGTCCTGATAAGATTTGTGTAGATTATGACAGCTTCATCAATCATCCGCGCATCCGGCGTGTGGCTTTGGATCTCCCCCGTGAGGAACGCAAGAAGTGGACGTTGAAATATTTGCCGAGCCTTTTAAAAGAGTATGCTGTGGATCTTTTCCATCAGCCTGGTGGCGGCGATATGGCGCTTTTTCATCCGCCCTGTCCGGTGGTATTGACGGTTCATGATCTGGGGCCATGGATCCTGAATACGTTTAAGAATTGGCGTAAGGGCTTGCGTTATAAGATTTGTAACTTTATTTGGGCCCAGCAGGCATCACGGATCATCACGGGTGTTGAGATGAGCCGTAAGGATATTTTGAGTCATTGTTATGTTCCGGCGAGTAAAGTGGTGGTTGTGCCGTATGGCGCAGAACCTGTGTATGACGGTGAGATCTCACCGGAACAAGCGGATGATATTTTGCGCAAGTATCGTCTTTTGGGAAAACGCTATGTGGTGAATTTCTCGGGGCTTAATTTCAAACGCCGCAATCTTGATCTTGTGCTTGATGGGTTTGCGCGCTTTCACCGTGAAGTTTCAGATGATGTGACCTTGGTTTTTACCGGAGCTATTGCGAATGCGCAAGGGGCGTTTGACCGTGCCCAGCGTAAGATCGGCATGCTTGGTATTCGCGAACGTGTGGTGACGACGGGATTTTTGGCTGAAAAAACACTGCAGGTCATTTTGGAGAACGCAGAAGCGGTGATCGTGACATCATTTTATGAAGGTTTTCCCCAGTCTATGGTTGAGGCGTTTGCTGCAGGTACGGCTGTAATCGCCACAGACCGCGGCGGTGTTCCCGAGATCGCGGGCGAGGCTGCGGTCATCGTTGATCCTTATGATCCGACAGGATTGGCAGAAGCACTGAAGCGTCTTTTGGGCCATGATGTCGAACGGGAGCTTTACGTTGAAAAAGGATATGAGCGTATTCGTGAATTCACCTGGCAGCGTACGGCACAGGAAACGCTGGCGGTTTATCGTTCGGTCCTTAAAGTTTAATCATGGAAGGCTTTTTATTGATATAAAAGTCATTTTCAGGCATCTTAATTGCTCGAGAAAATAATTGAAAGATCGAAGTGCCCCATTATACTGATGGGGGACAAAAGCTGAGAAAGCTCGTTTAAACTGTTGATCAGGCTTTGAAAGCCTTGAAGGAGTTGTTGTTATGGGAGTGCCGTTCATTGATTTTACCGAACAGAATAAAGCTATTCGCAGTGAAGTGGATGCGGGGTTTGCCCGTGTTATTGAAAAAGCATCCTTTATCATGGGGCCCGATGTTAAGAAGTTTGAAGATGAATTCGCGGCGTATTGCGGTGTGAAATATGCGGTGGGTGTCAATTCCGGTACAGATGCGCTTTATCTTGCCTTGGCCGCGCTTGGTGTGGGTGAAGGGGATGAGGTTATTTTGCCGACGTATACGTTCATTGCCACAGCTTTATGCGCCTCGTATACAGGTGCTCAGGTTAAGTTCGTCGATATTGAGGAAGCTTCTTATAACATGGATGCCACGAAGCTTGAGAAGGCGATCACGAAGAAAACAAAAGTTATTATTCCCGTTCACCTTTATGGTCAGATGGCCAATATGGATGAGATCCTCGCGATTGCAAAAAAACATGGCGTCGCGGTTTTAGAAGATTCTTGTCAGGCGCATGGTACGCGTTATAAGGGGCATCGCAGCGGGTCGATGGGGAATGCCGGATGTTTTAGTTTTTATCCGACC
>CAJBYM010000037.1 GCA_903959815.1 Candidatus Omnitrophota bacterium | reverse complement strand
ATGCAAAATAAATGGCGTGCCCGGGAATTTCTTGGCCAGCTCTAAACCATCAAGACCTGGCATATCAACATCTGAAACTACCGCATCAAATTCTTCCTGGCTCAATTGATTTAAAGCATCAGGTCCGCTTATGGCAACCTGAACATCATACATTTCGCTCAACGTTGTTCTTAGAAACTCTCGCGGCCCTGAACGGTTATCCACGACGAGAACTTTCTTTCTTGGAACCTTTGTCCCATCGCCTCTCACAGCCATCCAAACAACCGGCTTCTCCATAAATCCTGTGACAATATTCTGACCCTGCAAATAAAAACCACTTCCAACCAAAGAACTCTGGTCTTCATCAGATGCATGAACAGACGACTGATTATGTTCCGTGTAGCCTGCGGCAATAAAATGACTCACACGAGAACCTGTTACTTCTTCAATCATCGGAATAAGTTGAATGACCGTATTATTCCCCGCGCTATATTGCGCCCAACGGCCTATATTAGAAATAATAGCCGTCTCCCGATCAATACGCGGCAACCCCAAGAAAAATGCCTTAAGCTGTTCTTCATTATTGAGATCAGCCGCCTCTCCCTGGGCATAATATACATTCTTGATACCGTTTAACTCAAAGTTTATACGCGCTTCTTTCAATGCATGCTCATCCATATCGATCAGCACCATCTGCGCCGCACCAAGCTTGGCCGCAAGCAAAGATAGAAATCCACGGCCAGCACCCGCATCAATAATGCGCTTGCCTTTAAGATCCCCGCTTAACAGCGCCAGCATCGTCGTGAACGTATAACTCTCATAGCTCCAATGATTAAGATTATCCACACGGATAAGATGGCGCTGCCACTTATCCCGGAAGGATACATCTAATCGCTGATAAACATCATCGGTCAGAAACATCATGGGGCCGACCCTCACAAAAAACGTGTCCCGGCTCTTACGTGTAACTTCATTGGTGCGCGTTCCCATTTGAAAAAAGAATTTATTCTCACCAAATTGCAATTGGCCTTTAAATAAAAGGCCTTTAACATTCCCGGGCACAGCCTCAAGGATCTTTTCTGTTGCCTCCTTAAGCTCATCGACATCGTTGATCCAGCCCGGATCTTTCTTTGCAAGAACCTTTACAGAAGATCCTTCTTGAACAATGCCACGGTCACGGCCACCCAAGACCCTGAGAAATATCTTTTTAATATCATTCACCGTCTGTACTTCAGATTTCAATAATGCATTCCGGACTTTTCTTTGAACAAAAGGCTTGAGCAGCTCTGCACCTGTCAAAAAGTAACCCTCTATCGCTGTCCCGTAAGCTTTAACACGAACCCCGGATCTTATGATCGAGAACCCCTCATCCTTCCTGCCCTTCTCAATAACCGCCCACTCGCTGACCGTATCGATCAACGTAAAGTCTGCTCCATGCCTCAGGGCCTGCGTCAACCCGATCCCGTCTTTGCCACCAACCCCCAAACTTTCGTTAAATGAAACCGCGCGGGCAACAGGCACTGACCTGTTATCCTTGTCCAGAAAACCATGCCCATTATCAATAACGGAGATCTTATGATATCCCTGATATTTCTCCTTCACGACCAAAGCAAGGCCATCACGCACATGCTGGACCACCACATTATCCAATAAATGTTTTAGAAAAACAGCTTCCCTTCCTTGCAAACCTTGAAAACCAAGCTCATCTGCACTGACGCCAAAAGAATCATGATCGAGGATAACCTTGTGCGCAATGGGAATATCTTCGTAACCCGACATCCGGCCTCCCACAACAGCAACCTCCACATTCGCTTCAAGGCCAAGACGCTCAATGATCTCATTAAAACTCTTCCAATCACCAGCGTTATTCCCCGCGCGAGGCATAACCCGCACCGCGGCTGCGATCAATGCATCAACCGCCTCAGAAAGATCAGGATTAGCTTCCTTGATAGAGCGAATGATCTGCTCTGCGATCATATTCATATCTTGAGGCGGCTTCTTATCAATATGCCCGTGCGCGATACCTTCAAAGCCATAAAGACGTAACATCATATTCACGATCTGCATACACCAGGAATGATTGGCGCGAGGAAAGAAACCCAGTCGTCCCCATTGAAAAAGATCAGCGTAGAATCGGCCGATGTCCGTCACAATATCATGATCTGTCTTTTCTAACATAACAGGATCCACCAAACGCTGGATCATAGCCTTTAACGCAACCAGTCTTTTCTCTCCGCGGTTATGAGAACCTGACACATGCCCTGCTATCGACGTGGAAAAAGCTACCCCATCCTCCTGCAATGCAGCAGAACCTTTGATCCTGTAAACTCCTGTTTGCGTTAGCAAGGCGATATGCATACGTTGCATGCCTGTAATGAACTCTTGATCGGATAACTCATGTGCCAACAATTTTGCCATCATCAATAAAAGAGCCCGCCGTACATAAACCTGATTCGCAAAATAAATCCTGTGGTTAGTGGTCTCGATCTTCTGTTCTCTTTCGCGCACCAATTCCGGCCACAAGACTGTTGCAGCCTTACGCCAATCGTAATGCGGATAACTGGCCTGCAGTCGACTGATCTCACCTTCAGATAATGCAACAAGCCTAGAATTTTCCTTTAGTTCATCATTTTTTATGTGATTAAAATAAATAATCTCGTCATCCGGAATTTCACCGATCACTTGCTCCAACATATCAAAGCTTTGAAAATATCCGGGCGTATTGCTTTTGATCTCACGGATATCATCCGATACGCCTTTAACCATACTACTCATTGAAAAAGCACCGTTGCTAGCTTCCAGCAATTCCTTAAACTCATCTTCCAAACGGCCCGCCGGGGCCTTCCTTTCTTCATCAAAGCTCTCGGCCCATACACGAGAGCTGGCTTTAAGTGCCCGGATCAAACTGATGTAATTTAAAATAGCTTCACGGACCTTTACTTTCTCTTTACGTGACAAAGCCTCTTTCAACATATCCTTTGTTATCGATCGACGGTCTACCCGAGGGTCTTTGTCCACCAGCATCTGGATCAACAGATCGGAAAATGAAAGAAAATCACTGAACTTCCCCGGGTAGATCTTCCCTTCTTTAATAACATCCTCGGAAATAAGATATTGATAGTAGGGGCTGCTTTCCTGTACATCCGTCAGCTCAAATAAAGGGACATCGCCTCGACCCAGCGCTTCCATTGCTAGGAACGTCAGATAGAGATGCTCCACCTTCTGTTGCGCCAGCTCCTTCCCATCACGCTTTTCTATCTGTGAGATCTTTTCGCCCGTCGCAAAAGCAGGGATCCTCGCTGTCAATGCCTGGATAAGATCCTCAGCGCCTTGCGTAGGATGCAGGAACAATTCACGGAACGTGATCATATCGTCATAAATATGTAACCCTTTCTCTTTATAGGGCAATTTTAAGACCTCATCCATCTGCCAGAGAATTTCTTCTGATGACAATTCCTTCATCTTTTGAAGAACACGATAAAAAATGTTTTCCTTAACAGGATCATTCCCGTCAACCTTGAGAAATGGCAGCACATGGGCATCAAAGAAATCCGGACGGTGTGCCCTGAAAGTCATAACCGCAGGGCTTTGCAAGATCCGCTGAGAACTTTCCTGCAACTCTTTTAATGGCGTAGGCTGAGATTCACCCGTCCCTGGCGCAAGGATCGGATCTCCCTGGACCTGGATAATATCAGAACTTTCCGTCGAAAAGTCTTTCGGCAAAGAGGTCTTATCATTGAATCTATCGAGCTTCTCGCTCAGATCGATATTGGCACCACCAGAAAAGTATTTTCGTGCAATCATTTCATCAGAAACAGGATCTCTCTCTTCTTTGATGAAATTGAAAGTTCCCTTCTTAAATGCCTCAACATACCTGGCCCAGATCTTTTCTGACTCCGCCTTATCCTCAATGGACACACCCACGATCTTTTTCTGATCTACATACGCGCGCCCCAACAAGGTCTGTTTGATCTTCTCTTTGAACCACGTTGCCAAGATCAACGAAGAATAGATCTGTCGTAACGGTGCAAAATGCGCACCTTCATTAACTTCTTTCTCAAGTACGGGAATAACAACACCGCGGAGCACCTCTTTCGCCAAAGAACTCTCTGCCGTTTCGACAGCGCCGGACCTTGATGCCGCCACATAATCTGACTCGAGCATAACCTTTAACCTTGACTCAACCACGAACGCGGCGTCTTTATTCTCAAAGACGGCCGCTTTATCTGCCACGATCCAAACTTTATTAAATGTATCCACCGGAATATCCGTGGTCCCAAATTTCTCCTGGGCTTGGGCATAGATCTTTGCCCAGAATTCCTTACCCACTTGACCCTCAGGATAAATGATCGAAGCTGTGATCTGTTTGAGGATGTAATCCTGTGCCAGAAGATCGCGCCCCATTTCTGTCTGACCGAATGCCTCGGGTACAATGCGATCCTTTTCATACGGCGAAAGATTAACCCAAAGGTCTTTTTCAGGAACGGTCAATGCAGCCAGGAAATATTTGATAAGACGCTGAACCATCTCTCCCTTCGCCTCAAGAGAAAGCGGCCGCTTGTCGGTGTCTCCACGGTCTAAAATGAAATCCAGACGGAAAGGCTCGCGGGGATAAACTTTAACACCTTTAAGGAGCGCAGGAATAAGGCCAGCACTAAGCTCGACCCGTGCACCAACCTGCGGCAACATGAGGGCTTGCTGGGCATGAGAATACGGCACGAACGTATTCGTGAGAAACGCGGTCAAAACCAATAACGCGATGCCCTTACGCATAATGGACCCTTTAAATCTTGTTATAAACCCAAGATAAAATAAAACCACTTATATAAATATGACATATATTAAAGAGATAAAACAAGGGGAGCGGTTAGCGCTTAGCGCGCGTGCATGCTGTTCGGGCTTCAGCACAAACAAAGACAGACCCGGTCACAAGGACAAGGCCAGCATCGCCTGCCAGGCCCTGAGCCTGACGCAATGCCTCAACAACAGAAACAGCGCAAGGCAGATCGCTTGACCGGGGATGCGCGGCTTTAGCAAAAACAATGCTTTGGGTGACAGGTTCAAGCGTGCGGATGAAACCTTGATGGTCCTTATCCGAACTCATCCCCACAACAACAACCGCCTTGCGCTGCGGATATGCACTACAAAAAGTTTCAACCAAGGCGCGTGCGGATTCAATCGTATGTGCACAATCCACGATGACCGTGGGTGATAAATTCACATGCTCAAAACGCGCCGGCCATCGGACCGAAGCAACACCCTCGCGCACGGACGCTTCTGTGATCACAAAACCGAACATCTCCAGATCCTCAGCCATGGCAATGGCCAGTGCCGCATTCTGTGCCTGATGCACCCCGGTCATAGGCGAAACAAGGCCATCGTACGGCCTGCGGCCTTGCACATCAAAACTCACGCCTTGAGCAGAAACTTGATGAATGCGACACGGCAAATCCTGACCCACGACCATGGGACGAATACCAAATAAGGCACAGCGTTCTTTCAAAACAATCATCGCTTCATTGGGCTGCGGCGCCAACGTCACACGATGCAACGGATCACGGACGATCCCGGCTTTTTCGGCCGCAATTTCACCGAGCGTGTGCCCCAAAATATTCATGTGATCAAAACCAATGGGCGTTATGCCGCACACCGAAGTCTCAAAAACATTCGTAGCGTCAAGCCTGCCCCCCAACCCCGTTTCAAGAACAACGATCTGAACATCTTTCGACGCAAAATAAGACACCGCGAGTACGGTCATAAGTTCATAGAATGTGACTTCGACACCCGAGGCGCGCAAGCGGTCAATGTCATCCTGATAATACCGCAGACGTTCTTCAATCTCATTCCAAGGGATCTTGCCTTCAAAAGGATCCTGCACCATAACCCCCGGCTCTAAAACCCGGATCCTCTCACAGAGCGAATGCAAATGGGGTGATGTGTAAAGACCAACACGATACCCGGACGCACGCAAGATAGATGCAAGGAATGCACACGTTGATCCTTTTCCCTTAGTGCCGGCCACATGCGCAAAGCGCAACTTTTCGTCGGGTCGTCCAAGAACAGACAAAAGCCGCTCGACCCGTTCCAAAGAGAACGCGGCTGCAGCGGCTTGATCTAATTTTGATTCCCAATTGAGGAAAGTTTTGAGGTATTCGTCCAGGGAGAACGAAGGCATGATATTAATGCTTAAAGTGACGCACGCCGGTCACGACCATCGCGATCTTGCGCTTATCTGCTTCTTTAATAACTTCTGCATCCGCGATCGAACCGCCCGTCTGAATAATAGCACTGATACCGGCTTTGGCCGCAAATGTGACCGTATCCGCCTTGGGCAAAAAGGCATCAGAAGCGAGAACGCTGCCCTTGACTGCCTTGCCCGCCTTGCGGATCGCGTTAACCGCACTGTCAACACGTGATGTCTGACCCACGCCAAGCCCGATCGTCTTTGTACCCTTAGTAAGCACGATCCCGTTGGATTTCACAGCCTTGACGATCTTCCAGCCGAACATCATGGATTCAAGCTGCGCCTTCGTCGGCTTCTTTTTCGTCACAACTTTTAATTCTTCTAATTTCAATTCCCGCGCATCCGCATCCTGCACAAGCAGTCCGCCAGGAACTTTTTTGAAATCATATTTATCCTTCTTATAATCCTCAGGCGCAAGCGTCATCAAACGCACATTCTTTTTCTGCGTCAAAATATCTAGTGCATCCTGATCGAACGCCGGCGCGATCACACACTCCATAAATCCGCTCTTGCTGATCGCTTCAGCCGTCTTTTTGTCGACCGAGCGATTAAGCCCGATGATGCCGCCAAACGCAGAAAGAGGATCACACCCATGCGCATCCTTGTACGCCTTCGCTAAATCCTTGTCGGTCGCAACACCCGCCGGATTATTATGCTTAATAACAACAGCCGCCGGCACAGACTCAAACCCATAAACAATATTGATCGCAGCATAAAGATCGAGGATATTATTGAACGAAAGTTCTTTGCCATGCAACTGTTTCATC
Organism: Candidatus Omnitrophota bacterium; assembly: GCA_903959815.1. GTDB lineage: Bacteria > Omnitrophota > Gorgyraeia > Zapsychrales > Fredricksoniimonadaceae > Fredricksoniimonas. Next base: position 6,963 of record CAJBYM010000037.1, on the reverse strand, counting down.
TTCGCAAGACCGGTAACAGCCTCGGCATCACGGTAAAAAGCCCCCGCCTGATGAGGATTCTCGCCGTAACGCAAGTCCTGCATCTTAGAGAAGTTCAATGACATGGTCTGTGGCAACGTGGTAAAAGCTTCAGAGGAAAAACGCTTATTCAGGAAATTCGAAATGGTCCTGTCATAGGAAGCTGTACGCTCAAACACTTCTGCGCCCAGACTGATAAGGATACGATCGGCCACAATGCCACTGTTGGCCTGCATCTCGGAGAGGATCTCTTTATAACGGCCGGGATTACACACGACCGCAACACTCTTATAATTCTTTGCCGCAGAACGCAGCATCGAGGGGCCACCGATATCAATATTCTCGATGGCCTCCTCGAGCGATACGTTCTTCTTAGCTGTTACTTTCTCAAAAGGGTAAAGGTTGACAACGACCATATCAATGAGTCCGATACCCTGCTCGGCGATCTGCTTCATGTGCTCGGGATTATCGCGCACGGCCAAAAGTCCGCCGTGGATCTTCGGATGAAGTGTCTTAACCCGCCCGTCAAGCATTTCAGGAAAACCCGTATACTCAGACACCTCCTGAGCAGGCACGCCGGATTCGCGCAACATCTTGGCTGTACCACCCGTCGAAAGGATCTCTACGCCTAACGCGTGAAGCCCTTTCGCAAATTCCAGGATCCCTGTTTTATCGGACACGCTGATCAGAGCGCGTTTAACCTTGATCATCGGATTAAAAACCCCCGCGTTTGCCCTTCTTACGTTTACGTTCAGACGGTTTTGCATAAAAACGACGTTCCTTAAGCTCCACGAGGAAACCGTCGCGTTGGCACTGCTTCTTGAACTGGCGTAATGCCTTTTCAAAGCTGTTCTTGTCGCCGACCTTGACTTCGACCATGAATAATTCACCCGCCCTTCACATCACAATAAGTGATGCGTGTTTAAAGAATTTTTGAGGTCGATATATTAACACGGGAGGATAAAAGCGTCAATTCTTCAATTAACCCGGATTTTGCACCCAAACTTGGCCTAAACTCCTACCATTTGCGAACACGCCAGATGGTAAGGATCGTAATAATCGATGCGACCGCAATGGTCATGATCATCCAAAAAGGCCAGATCGCACCTTCCTGCGGGACCGGAAGCTTAACATTCATGGAAAAAAGGCTGACGACCAAGGTTGGCATCATAATGCAGATCGAAAAAATAGTGAGCGTTTTAAGGCGAATACTCAGATTATTATTAATAACCGAAGCGCGCGCATCCATTAAACTGGAAAGAACTTGAGAATAGGTATTCGCCTGCTCATAACACTGGGCATTCTCAATGATCACATCTTCGAGATATTCCAGCGTTTCAGTAGAGAACGCAAATTTTGCAGCATTATTCTTCAACTTCTCAATAACCTTACTGTTAGAATTGATCGCATTGAGGTAATAGACCAGGCTCTTTTCCAAATTGAACATGTTAAACAAGCTCTTGTTGGACATGGATTTATTCAGTTCCTGTTCAAGCTCGTCCGATATCGAATGGATCACCGTTAAATGTTCTTCAAAATGACGGATGCAGGTAAAGATCACGCGTAAGAAAACATCCTGGATTGATCGCAATCGTCCGAAAAGGCGACCTTCAAACGTAAACTCATCAGCACTTACAATAATAAGTTTATCCGTAAAAATAAAGAGCCCGATCGAAGAAACTTTAAGCAAGAAATTATCCGCAGAACAATAACGGCGGGGCCGCTTGACAATAACAGCCACATGATCAATTTCATATTCAATGCGACCAAGTTCATCCGGGTCAAAAGAAGAATGCAATGTATGCTCGTCAATGAGCAGGCTGTTGACCAAATACGCACGCTGTGCCTCATCTGGATCAGAATACACAAATACCTGCGCAGCTTCGAAAGTAGCGCTGACCAGTTTTCCCTCAACAAATGCGTACGTTTTTAACATAAATCCCCTTAACGATGTGATCCAACGCCGACCCTTCGGCACATTTTACAAACCGGACACTCCGAGCACTTCGGCGACACCGGCCGGCATACATTCTGCCCCCATAAGACCAAGACCCAATTGATATCTTTCCAAAGCTCCCGTGGCAACTTCACGCGCAAAGCAGCTTCTGTCTTATCAGGTGTTCCCGTATGCACATACCCCAAACGATTCGTGATCCGATGCACATGGGTATCGACACAAATCCCGGGCTTACCAAAACCTTCGACCAACACAAGATTCGCGGTCTTACGCCCGACACCCTTGAGACTTAAAAGAGCTTCCAGCGTATCCGGCACATTCCCTTTATAATCTCTGATAAGAACATGACTGATATCATGGATGCGCCGCGCTTTCGTGCGATAGAATCCGACGGGATAAATGGCATGCTCCATATCAGCGATCGATAACTTTAACATACCTTCCGGCGTTTGGGCAAGCTCAAATAAACGCTCTGAGGCCGGCAGCGTGGTCTCATCTTTCGTGCGTAAGCTAAGCAGGCATGAAACCAGCACAAGATACGGACTATGCCAGCGCTTGCCGACCAAAGTAACGGAAGGATCCGACAAGGCGCTAACCGCGATCTTTAAACGTTCTAAAACCTGCGCGATCCTTAAAGCGGTCATCATGCGTTCGTTCTCCGCTCTGCAAAATATTTACGCAAATAGATCATGAGAACAGAAATGGCCGCCGGCGTCACCCCCGATATCCTATTGGCCTGACCTAATGTCACAGGTTTGAAACGTTTTAATTTCTCACGCACTTCATATGAGATCGCCGAGATCGCCGCATAATCCAGTTCGGACGGGATATGGATATTCTCCAAATGCCGGAAACGCTCGACCTCTTTATGCTGATGAACAATGAAGCCTTCATATTTCACATCATACTCGACACGGGCCGCCACATCAGAAGGTGCCTCTAAAAGCTCGCTGTCAAAACGTGCCAGATCACCATACATCACATGCGGACGTTTTAAAATATCATAAAGCACCGCTCGCTCGGTCACCGGCGAAGATCCCAACGCCTCCAGCACAGGATTGATATCCTTGTTTGATACAACAATATCCCCCAGGCGTTGTTTAAGCTTGCGCACATGCGCATATTTTCTTTCAATTCCCGCAAACTCTACATCCGTCATAAGCCCGAACTTATGGCCATACTGCGCCAGACGCTCATCCGTATTATCCTCGCGTATCAACAAACGGTACTCAACACGCGACGTGAACATGCGATAAGGTTCATTTGTCCCCTTGGTAATAAGATCATCGATGAGCACCCCGGCATACGCTTCATCGCGCCGCAATATAAAAGGAGTCTCGGCGCGTACGGCCAGCGCGGCATTGATCCCGGCCACAATCCCCTGTACCGCCGCCTCTTCATACCCGGTCGTGCCATTGACCTGACCTGCAAAGAAAAGACCCGTGATCCGCTTGGATTCCAGCGTATGTTTCAATTCCTCGGCATAAATAACACCATGCTCGATCGAATACCCATAACGGATAAATTCAACATTCTCAAGGCCTGGGATCGTGCGGACAAAAGCTTCCTGAACATCCTCGGGAAGACCCGTTGATATCCCATTCGGATAAACAATATGCGTATCAATCCCATCAGGCTCGAGAAAAACAGTATGGGCTTGTTTGTCAGCAAATTTTTTTAGCTTATCCTCGATCGACGGACAATAACGAACGCCCGTCGCATCGATCTGGCCTGAATACATGGGAGACAAATGAAAATTATCACGGATGATCTGATGCGTCGCTTCCGTAGTATGTGTCAGCCAGCATGGCAGCAATTCTTGTTCACACGGTATCTTGGCCGTGCGAAAAGAGAACGGTATGATCTGATCATCGGAATGCTGCGCCTTTAAACAGGAATGATCAATGGTGCGTGCATCCAGCCTAGGAGGAGTTCCTGTCTTAAAATTACGGATAACAAAACCAAGGTCTTCTAAATTCTTCGCCAATGCCTGGGCAGGCTTTTCGTCCAAACGCCCGCCGGGGGTGATCTTGGGCCCCAAATGCATGCGCCCGTTAAGAAATGTTCCGGCCGTAACGATCACCGTGGGGGCAAAAAACGCTATCCCGTCAACACACCGGACTCCTGTTACTTTACCGCCCTCAACCAGGATCTCCGCCGCTTCACCTTCATAAAAAGTCAAATTCGCCTGATGCCTGACAACACCCTGCATATAAGCACGATAACGGGCGCGGTCCGACTGCACGCGCGACGACCTGACAGCAGGCCCCTTGGAGCCATTAAGCTGTCTAAACTGCAACGCTGTGCGATCAGCCGCCAGGCCCATTTCTCCACCCAGAATGTCCACCTCACGCACCAGCTGCCCCTTACCGACACCACCGATCGCAGGGTTACAGCTCATCTGACCAATGGTCGAAAACATATAATTGATCATAAGGGTAGGAACACCCATACGCGCAGGCGCAAGAGCTGCCTCCACACCGGCATGACCGGCACCAATAACAATACAACCAAACGAAGGTTTCATATCTGATCGGGTCTATGGATTAAAAACGAAGGGATGCTACGCGTTGTTCGCATTGCTCGCGGGCATGCAGGAATCACGGACCACCAACTCTGGATCGAGCGCGATCTTGTATTTCTGTTCACGCTTACCCGTGATCAATTCATGCAAAACTCGAACACTCTTTTCTGCCATTTCAAAAACAGGCTGACGGATCGTCGTAAGCGCGACCGGACCGTAGATCGCCTGTGGATTATCATCAAAACCCATCACCGAAACATCCTCGGGAACACGGATACCCATTTCATAAGCGACAGCAATGACCTCAAGGGCCATATCATCGCTCTGGGCGAAAACAGCGGTCGGGCGATTCGGCGGATCCATGGAAAAGAAATACTCTGCTGCCTGACGGGCACTACGGCGGGAATAATCACCTCGGAAAACATATTCCTTAGGGATCTCGACCTTCAATTCATCAAGCCCCTTCATAAAGCCGTCAAAGCGGTCAAACCCGGCCTGCGTCCGCAAATTTCCTGTGATGGCAGCGATCTTCTTATGACCCAGATTAACCAGATATTCCGCGGCCAACTTGCCACCCTTAAGATTGTTGATCGCAATATAACTGACATCAATGTCCTGGACCACATTATTAATGACCAGGCACGGGACATTTTCACTCAAAGATTGCTCGACCTGTTTGCGGTTCTCGATGATATCCGCAAAAATGATGCCGCCCAGATAATTGGCATTCAAAGGATTGTTCCCGTCGGTAATATGAAAGACCATGTCGAGCCTGAGAGATTCACAGGCATGTCCGACGCCGCGAATGATCTCGATCGCAAAGAAAGAATGAAAGATGCCCGGATACCCCGGCATCACCAGGCCGATCATATTATTGTCGCCGCTGGCCAAGCGCTGGGCGCTGATATTGGGTCGGTATTTCAGCTCGGCGACAGCTTCTTCAACTCTTTTAATATTACGGGCGTTAACGGTAGGAAGCTTGTTGATGACACGCGATACGGTCGTAATGGAGACCTTCGCACGGCGGGCTACATCTTTGATGCTGATACGTTTTAACGGCACGGATATTACCTGATGGTATCGCCCACAGAGAACGGCGCGGTCTTTTGCTTAATATCAGCCGCTGAAATATCCTGACGGACCTGAATGACCTCGACCGAACCAACCTGTACGCCATTATGATAAACTTTAAACGCATCGCCGACCTTGATCCCGGAACGCTCCCCCAGGTCCACGATAACGAAATTATTATCTTGATTGACGCTCACCACACTGCCCTGGATCCGCTTAGACGCAGGAGCTGGCTTTACCACAGGCGTCTTTGCCGCCGGAGCTGAGGCAACATTCTTTTTTGCACTCACCACGATAGGTGCAAGCTCGATCTCATTGGATGCACGGGTGGGGCGCTGCGTATCGATGCGGCTATCAATGTCTTTCTTGATCTGCCAGATCTCATCAATACGACCCTGGATAACATTTTCCGTCTCAATTAATTTCTTCTCGATAGAATTCTTTTCTTCGGAAAGATTGGCAATGCTCTTTTCGAGCGCAACCTTCGTCGTGGTCAACTGCCTGATATCCAGACGCAACTGCTGATTTTCCGAAAGCAACTGATCCGAACGATCCTGGGAGATCTTTTGCTCATTACGCGCACGGGCCAGTTCAACAGAAATATTATCTGCAAGATCTTCGCCATACTTGATCTTGCGTACAATGGCTTCTTTCTCATTCTTTAAACGGCCAAGCTCCATCTCAAGGTCAGAATTTCCTTTTTTGAGTTCTGCGATCTGAACGGTCGTTGCGCTAAGATCATTCTTAACTTTTTGCAATTCAAGCTCAAGCGCAGCTTTTTGTTTGATGATACCCGCCCAATAATTCTCATTCTCACGACTGACACTCGTGGGCATCGATGAATTGGCAGCTGCAGCAAAAACCTCGTTCATAGCCTGATCAGGTGCGACACCGCCTGTCGTATCCGCACCCGACGCGCCAGATGGATCGGATACAGAAGCGGCTTCCGCGGGCTTATCACGGTAAACGATCTTTTCCACGATCTTTTCAGGAACAGGTCGGTTTTTTAAATCCGTCACCTGCTTGAGAAGATCATCCCGTTCACGACGGAAGTTTGAAAGCTTCGTCTCCCACTCATCCCGCTCTTTCTTGACTTTGTCCAGATCGCCGTTCACTTTGTCAAGATTGCGCTGAGTATCTTCAGATTTTTTAAGAAGGGTGGTGCGCTCGGTGTTGCGCTGATCAAGATCCTGCCGCAATTTCGTAGACTCTTCCTGAAGAGTTTTCATTTTCTTCTGGGTCTCACGATCCTGCGTTTCATATTTCGTAACCTGATCGGATAAAACGGCAGCCCGATTTTCAGCATTTTGCTTTTGCAAATAAAAAACAATCGCAAAAACAACACTGAGGGTGATAAGAACACCGAGGATCAGGATGCTCTGCTTGATGTGTT
>CAJBYM010000036.1 GCA_903959815.1 Candidatus Omnitrophota bacterium | reverse complement strand
GGATCTGTGATGACCAATAAGTATGCCGAAGGGTATCCCAAGGCGCGCTGGTATAGCGGCTGTGAAAATGTCGATATCGTCGAACAATTGGCGATTGACCGGTTAAAGAAGATCTTTGGTGCGGATCATGCTAATGTGCAGGCACATTCAGGCTCTCAGGCGAACACGGCGGTCTTTTTAGCGGCGCTTAAGCCGGGAGATACATTGATGGGGCTTGATCTGGCGTGTGGCGGGCATTTGACCCATGGGCTTAAGATCAATATTTCCGGACGGCTTTATAATATTGTTTCTTACAAAGTTGATCCTAAGACCGAGCGCATTGACATGGACGAAGTGGAACGCATTGCGCTGGAGCATAAGCCCAAGATGATCATTGCAGGTTACTCGGCGTATTCGCGGGTGCTGGATTTTAAGCGTTTCCGTGAGATCTGCGACAAAGTGGGCGCATATCTTTTTGTAGATATGGCGCATTTTGCAGGATTGGTGGCCGCGGGTGTGCATCCGAGTCCGGTGCCGTATGCGGAGTTTGTGACATCGACGACCCATAAGACCCTGCGGGGTCCGCGTGGGGGCATTATTTTGTGCCGTCAGGATTTTGCGAAAAAGATCGATTCTGCCATCTTCCCTGGTATTCAGGGTGGTCCTTTAATGCATGTCATTGCAGGAAAGGCTGTGGCGTTCAAAGAAGCGCTTACGCCGGAATTTAAGGTGTACCAACAGCAGGTCGTGAAGAACGCCAAGGTATTTGCAGCGGCCATGGAGAAAAGGGGTTTTCGCATTGTTTCCGGCGGGACCGATAATCACCTGTTCATGGTTGACCTGACGCCGAAGAATATTACAGGTAAGGACGCAGCGGCTCTTTTGGATACGGTCAAGATCACGGTTAACAAGAACCTGATCCCGTTCGATCCTCAGCCACCGACGGTGACCAGTGGTATCCGTGTGGGTACGCCGGCCATCACAACGCGCGGCATGAAAGAAACGGAAATGGAGCTGGTCGCGCAATATATTGATGAAGCTGTCGTGAATCGCGATAATCCGGCAGCGCTGGATAAGGTTCGTGCGGGTGTAGATGCGCTGACCAAGAAGTTCCCGATTTATTCAGGGTTGACGGCGTGAGGTCTTGATGGGAGTCTGGCTTTCTTCCATGATCGTATGGGTTTTGACTGTTATTATGTTCTCGATGTTTATTTTTTTTCCAAAAGCTGTTGTCAGCCAAAAGAAAGCTGTGGATCCCGATTGGGTTGCTTTGGGGGAGATCGAGAACGGTATCAGGCATGATATCGAAAAGATGAGAAATTGTCAGGTAGATGAAGAGTGCATCCTTATTGGGGGATCGTGTCCTTTTGGGATCGGGTTTATTAATCGGACACAGGCTGATCTTTTTGTTCAGAAAGTTAAGAGCTATGAGCAGGCGATGCATGCCAGGGGTAAGCAGTGTATTGGAGAATGGCAGCCAAGCGTTCCCGCTGTATGCCGTTCCGGAAAGTGTGTTGCGCGGGAATGTGAGTTGGACAAAAAATATGAACAGATGTCTTTCACTGAGACGCCTTGTTTTTGTCCTTCCTCGAGGCCCCATCGGTCTGAGCAAAAGATTTCGAATGATGGCCGTGTGGTCTTTGAGTGTGTGCAGTATCCTCAGGATGGACGTTGATATGGGTGGAGATGTTCGTGTATGAAATGTCCTTCATGTAATTATAAAGAGACCAAGGTCATTGATTCGCGCGAGAATGCGGAAGGTACATCCATCCGCCGTCGCCGTGAGTGTCTGAAGTGCGCCAAGCGTTTTACAACGCATGAGTATATTGAGCATGTCTCTTTGATGATCGTCAAGAAAGACGGCCGTCGTCAAGCCTACGACCGCGCGCGTATCATCAACGGTATGATGAAAGCTTGCGAGAAACGGCCTGTTAGCGTGGTCCAGGTTGAGAATATTGCGATCGAGATCGAACGTGAACTTCAAAAGCGCTATGACCGCGAGGTCGCGGCATCGGTCATCGGGGAGCTGATCATGGAAAAGCTCTATAACCTTGATGAGGTCGCTTATGTGCGTTTTGCCTCTGTTTACCGTCAGTTCCGTGATGTGAATCATTTCATGAACGAGATCAAGGATATCCTTGAACGCGAAAAAGTAAAGGCCCGGTAATGGTCCAGGTTGAACTTTCCAAGATCATCATAGACGAGAAGAATGATGAACAGGCTGTTGTCCTGCGTGAGAAAGATGGCGTGCGCCAGGTACCGATTGCTATCGGGTTCGTTGAGGCGTCGAGTATTCAGATGCGCATTGCAGGTGTCACGACCCCGCGCCCCTTGACCCATGATCTTTTGGTTTCTGTCATAGGATCGCTTGAGGCTAAAGTGGATTATATCTTGATCGACGATCTTGTTGAAGGCACGTTCTTTGCGAAAATTTCTCTGAAAGATCACAGCGGGAACATTGTTCTTGTGGATTGCCGCCCATCCGACGGCATTGCGATTGCTGTACGATTGAAGGCTCCGATCTTTGTTGAAGAAAAGATCTTTCATCAGGCCCTTACACTGGACATGTGACCCATGTCGTCTTATTGGCAACGCCCCGAATTATCTACTCTCCATAAATTAGCTTTTGTTCAGAAGCAACAGGTGTTCCTTGTGGGCGGCGCTTTGCGTGATCAGTATCTCGGGCGTGCCAAGCAGGATCTGGATTTTGCGGTTTCTGCCGGAGCTATTACGCTGGCACGAAAATTTTCGCGTGCGATCAAGGGTGCCTTTGTTCTGTTGGATGAGGACAGCGGATGTGCCCGCGTTGCAAAGAAACGTCCGGATGGATTGTGGACGTATGATTTCGCGGATTTTCGGGCCAAGACCCTTAAAGGAGATCTTGCGCACCGTGATTTTACGATCAATACGCTGGCGATGGATCTTAAGGATATTATTGATACGAAGACAGGGGCTAAATTGTCTTCTCATGTGGTACATGCCCCTGGAGCGTTGTCAGATCTTAAGTCAAAGACCATTCGCATGGTCGGCGCCAGGACGTTCAACGAAGACCCCCTGCGTTTGTTGCGTGCGTATAGTTTGAAAGCTCAACTCGGATTTAAGATCGAAGCCAATACTTTAGCGTGCATCAAGCGTGAGCGCAATTTGATCAAAACAGTTTCTGCGGAACGTGTGCGTGAAGAACTTTTCAAGATCCTGGGTAGTTCGCGTGCAGCATGTGTGATCAAAGGTATGGACCGCGATGGGATGCTTGTTGAGATCATGCCACAGGTCAGGGTGATGTATGGTGTTAAGCAGGGCGGGTATCATCATCTGGATGTGTGGAAGCATTCGCTGGAAGTTCTGGTACAGTTTGAGAGATTGCTTAAAGAATTCTCGATGGATATGAAGGTTAAGGATTACCTGAATGAAGAACTGGGCGGAGGGCATAGCCGTCTTTCGGTCTTGAAGCTGGCATGCCTTTTGCATGATATCGGGAAGCCTGATACGAGAAAGAAAGAACCCACAGGACGAACAAGTTTTCATACGCATGAACATGTGGGCCGTCGTGTGGTAAGTATCATCGCCCAGCAATTGATCGTATCTACAAAGGAACGTCATGCACTTGAAGATATGGTGACGCATCATCTGCGCCCTGGCTATCTTTCCAACTTTAAACGTCCGTCGGATAAGGCTGTTTTTCGTTATTTCCGTGACACCAAGGATGAGGCGGTATCGATCGCGCTTTTAGCCATGGCAGATCAGCGTTCAACGCGCGG
>CAJBYM010000035.1 GCA_903959815.1 Candidatus Omnitrophota bacterium | reverse complement strand
TGGCAATGCCCTTGAGCAACGTTTTTTAAAACTTGATCCTCGGACTCAAGGAACATTTGTTATTCTTGAGACAGGTTTTGGCACAGGTCTTGATTTTTGTTGTGCCTGGGAGCTTTGGGATAAGTGCGCGCCCGTGTCATGGTCCTTGCATTTCATATCAGTTGAATTATTTCCTGTTTCATCGGAAGACCTAGCTCGATCTCTAGGGTTGTGGCCATCCCTATCCGTTTATAAGGAAGAACTTTTGAAACAGTATCAATCATCAGCCGGTGATATCACCGATATGCTCTTTGGTGATGGACGTGTGCGTTTGACGATTGTTTTTGATGATGTTGTGGCCGCTCTTGGACGTATTAAGAAAGAAGGTTTTGTAAAGGGCGGGGCGGATGCATGTTTTCTTGATGGATTTGCACCTTCAAAGAATCCCCGGATGTGGTCTGAGGAAGTTTTTAAGGGCATTGCGACTTTAAGTAAACCAGGGACTACATTTTCCACATTCACGGTAGCCGGCATCGTGCGGCGGGGTTTGGAAGCCCAGGGCTTTGTGGTGCAAAAGATCCCCGGGCATGGCAAAAAGAAACAGATCCTTCAAGGGTATTTCTCATGTGGTTGATCCTGGCCTTTCTGACAGCATTCTCTAATTCCGCGCAGGATATCATTTCCAAGCGTTTATCCACACGTGTCAGCCCTTATGTGACAGCGTGGTCGGCCAGTTTCTTTTCGTTGCCGTTCTTTATCTTTCTTTTTATGTGGGAGCACCCCGCGGTTCCTGGTCCTGACTTTTGGCCAGCACTTTTGATCACGGGCATTCTTCTTGCGGTCGCGACGGTGTTCTTTTTTAAAGCGATCGAGGCGGCTGATCTTTCCTTGTCTATTCCGATCCTGAGTTTTACGCCGATGTTGCTTTTATTGACATCGCCGATGATTTTGGGTGAGTTCCCCAGGCCTTTGGGTATTGTGGGTATGGTGCTCATTGTTTTTGGATGTTATGCGCTGTTCTATCACCCTGAACAGGAGAATATTCTGGCTCCGTTCAAGAGGTTAATGAAGGCGCGCGGCAGCCGGTACATGCTTTTGGTCGCGATCCTGTATAGCATTGGGGGGAATATTGATAAGATCGGTGTGCGTAACTCTTCTCCCTTATTGTGGAGTGTTTCCTTGAATGCTTTTGTTTCTTTGCTTTTGGGGATGATGATGTTGATCAAGGTGAAAGATGCCGGCAAGCAGGTTCGCATGAACTGGCCATGGCTTGTGGCCATGGGGTTTTTCTTGGCGCTGATGATGATGTTCCAGATGAATGCCCTTAAATTGACGATCGTGCCCTATGTTATTGCGATCAAACGCACGAGCGTTATTCTAACATCCTTGTGGGGTGTGTGGTTCCTTAAGGAACGCGGGGGGCGTGAGCGGATCCTGGCTGTTGCGCTTATGGTCGCCGGTGTTTTTATCATATCATTCTCAAATTGAAAAGAATGGCGAATGTTTGGCATTGCTATTTCTTTGTAATAGTAATAGAATGAACAAGTTATATTCAAGGAGGCGGAGCGTGATCAAAGAAAACGTTAAGAAATTCATCGCCTTTGAGTGGGTCATGTTGTGGTTGTTTGGTTTTTTCTGGGCTTCCGCCATGTTCCTGCCGCTTTTCTTGACAGGCTCTTTTGATAGCAGGAAAGAATCGCTTAATAATTTTCTGATCATGTTTGGCCCCTATCTAGTCTATTTTCTGATACGCGGTGTTTCCTTGATCTGGAAAGTTTTGGTCTGGTCCTATGTGACATCGAACTTCTTCTTTAAGAATCAGATGGAGAAGATCTTCGCGGATGAGGTATTCCGGTTTTTGGTTTTTTGTCCGATATGGATCCTTATCATGGTCGTTCCGATGTTCTTTTATAATTATTTTAGCGATGAGGTTTCGCCTATTGTTCTGGGGGTCTGGCTTTTTGGACCTTATATCGGGTATTTGGTGTTAAAAGTTTTGAGACTTTTTTTCGGCTCTATTGGGTGGGCTGTTCAAGTGGTTATAAAAAAGTAGCAGAATAAACCGTTCTACAAGGAGGGTTGTATGGGTGGTGAAAAGCAGTTGATTTTGGAACCATTGAAGAACATGCTAAATACGGTGGCAGTTTATTTGCCATTCTTATTTGGCGCGATACTCATTCTGTTTATCGGATGGGTTGTTGCGAAGACCTTGAGTGCTTTGGTTCTCAGGGCCCTGGACAGGCTTAAGTTCAATGAGTTTTCGACCAAGCTGGGCTTGAGCGAACTTTTGAGCAAGGGCGGATTGTCGATCGCGCCGTCGAATCTTATCGCGGCATTCGTTTATTGGGTGCTCATGATCATTGTGCTTGCGACGACGCTTCAGGCTGTAGGTCTTGAGATCGCTGCAAAATTGTTGGAACGCGTAACCGGGTATGTTCCGAATGTTATCGCAGCTGTTTTTGTGATGATCGTCGGTATGTTCCTGGCGAATTTTGTATCCGGCATCGTGCGTGCGGCGGCGAATAATGTGAATTTGGGCCGTGCAGAACTTCTGGCTGGTATTACCAAGGCCGCGATCCTGGTATTTACGGTCGTGAGCGCATTGGAGCAGTTGAATATCGTGACATTCTTTGTTACGACGACGTTCCAGATTTTCTTCGGCGCGGTTTGCTTTGCCCTGGCGCTTGCGTTCGGGCTTGGCGGTAAAGACCTTGCCGCGAGGATTCTCTGGGATCTCTACAATCAGCAGAATGAAAAGAAATAAAGTTTCATATATGTTGGCATCAAAAGAACGCAGGGGGTTTATGGCCTCCTGCGTTCTTTTATTTATGGCAGGAGCATTGGGTTTTATTTCTATTGTGGCCCAGGTGGTTCTTATCCGTGAGCTCATGACTGTTTTTAGCGGGCATGAGTTTGTTTTTGTGCTGGTCCTTGCGGTTTGGCTTTTGGGGGTCGCCACGGGTAGTTTTTGTACGCGGGTCAAGGATCTGCGCATAGCGGCTTGTCTCTTGGCAATTTCTCTTTGTCTTATTCCTTTAACTATTGTTGGAGCAAGGCTTTTGAAGTCTGTTTGGGGTATTCCTCTGGGCAGTATGGCAGACTTGGGTCTTGTTACCATGGCCACGGGGCTTTTGTTATTTCCTTTGACCGTTGTATTGGGAGCTGTTTTTGCCATTTTATCTCGGCAGACGGATGGTCGGGATATTTATGCTTATGAAGCGCTCGGGTTTGTGGCTGGCGGGGTGTTGATGACGTTTGTTTTCTTTGTTCCCTTGCCGCGTGCGGTCGCCGTGTGGTCTCAAGAGATCGTTTGGTCTGGTTATCAGCTGGTGGCATCTGAGCAGACACCCTATGGATCTCTTGTCGTGTTAGGGCGGGGGGAACAAAAAAGTTTCTTTGAGAACGGGCATCTTTTATTTACGGCTGGGGATATTCTTTCTGCTGAGGAGGTGCATTTAGGGCTTTTGGTCCATGAGGCTCCGCGGGCTGTTTTATTGGTAGGAGGCGGGCTTTCACAGGCAGGACAGGAAGCGCTCAAGCATCCTTTGCAGCGCGTGGATTATGCTGAACTTGATCCGGCGGTTATTAAGCTTGAGCGTGCGCATATTAAGTTCAAAGACGATCCTCGTTTGAACGTGATGACAGGTGATCCGCGCGTGCTTCTTCAACGGTCAAAGAGGTTGTATGACGTTGTTGTGATGAATCAAGGTGATCCTGTCAATTTCTTGAATGGCCGGTTCTTTACACAAGAGTTCTTTTCCCAGGTGCAAAGGCATCTTGTTTCTGGCGGCATTTTTATGGTGACGATCAGCTGTGCAGAGAATGCTGTAAATGCCCAGGGCAAGGCGTATGCCCGATCGGTCCACGCAACACTCTTAGCTGTCTTCAAACATGTTCAGATTATTCCGGGTGAAAGAATGACATTTATTGCGGCCGATGTTCCCTATGACATAGCGCCGGGTCTTTTGACCAGGCGCTTGAAAGAACGGGGAATCGCGACGCAGTTCATCCGGGATTACTATTTGGAGGACCGTATGAGTTCTGCGCGCAGAGCTGAGGCTGCGGCGTGGCTTGAGGTCCCAGGTGAGATAAGTACGGATGCGCATCCCGTGACATCATTGCGGGCGCTTGTTTTTATGACCACACGTATGGGGACAGGCTTTGCAAAGTTCATGGGTGTGCTTGAGCGTGCTCAAGGGTGTTTATGGCTGATGGTACCTTTGGCAGGACTGTTAGGGGTTGTGGCGAGAAAGAAGTTTTTACCTCTTACGGGTGCAGCGGTTGCGGGTTTTACCCAAATGGTTTTTCAGGTCATGACCATCCTTTTGGTGCAATCAGTTTTTGGTTATGCTTATGCTGTCGTCGGACTTCTTACAGCAGGATTTATGTTGGGCGCTTTTGCGGGGGTGTATTGTGCGCGTTATTTAAAAGCAGATGTTGGCGCATGGGCACAGGTTATTCTTGCGATATTTTTTATCGTTGTGCTTGTGCGTTGGCCTGCGGGGGCGTTTGTGTTTTCGATTTTGGCAGGCATGGCGGGTGGCTTTCAGTTTGCGGTCTATACCAAGCTGGCAGGAGAAAACGATGGTGGCAGGATCTATGCCGCTGATGTTATCGGAGCCGCATGCGGAGCCTTTTGCGTCGGACTTTTTCTGCTGCCATTATGGGGGATGGTTAAAACGATGCTGCTCCTTGCAGCACTTAATTTGATGATGGGATCCTTGGGGCGTCAGCCTAAGAGGGAGTCGTCGGATCGATAAAATCGTGCTTCTTTAAGATCGTTCTTTTGAAGGCGGTCGATCATCTTAAGCCATTTCATGGCAAAGATCCCGGTTAAACTTATCCAGCATATTTTTAAGAAGTCGCTTCGTTTCATTGCCATATCCCTGGTATTGCACGGTTGCAGTATTCACATTTCCCGTCTTTAATATGATTTTCCGTGACCGTATATCCTTGCCGTCCGATCAGGAGTTTTCCGTCGTGCGGGCAATAGGTGTTGTTGGCCGGATGTTCGGGAATATTGCCCAGATAAACAAAGGGCATGCCTTCGGCTTTGGCCATGTTCCATGCGCGTGTGAGTGTTTCCATGGGCGTGGGCGGCAAGTCATTGAGCTGGTACATGGGCCAGAAGCGCGAGAAGTGCAACGGCGTTTCTTTGCCGCAGTTATCTTTGACCCAGCGGATGAGCGTGCGCAAATCATCATCGCTGTCATTCCATGTCGGGACAACCAGATTGCAGATCTCTAGCCATACGCCGGATTTCTTGATCGTTACGATCGCGTCAAGAACGGGTTGAAGTGTGGCTTTGGACATTCTTTGATAGAACGTGTCTGTGATGCCTTTTAGATCTACTTTGATGGCATGGGCAACCTGGCAGAGTTCGCGCAGGGGTTTTTGTTCGATGTAACCGGCTGTAACAAGAACATTAAGCAGACCTTGATCTTTGGCCAGGGCGCATGTGTCATAGGTGTATTCGTAAAAGACAATGGGTTCTGAATAGGTATAGGCGATGCTGCGGCAATGGTTCGCCTTGGCTTTTTCTATGACTTCTGCAGGTGACAGGGCCATGTTCTGGGTTTCTTCCGGCGGAATCTGCGAGATCTGCCAGTTCTGGCAGTAGCGGCAATGAAGGTTGCAGCCGGCGGTTGCGAGTGAAAAAGCGCTTGATCCGGGTACGATATGAAAGAAAGGTTTTTTTTCAATGGGATCGATATGAACGGAGCACGGTGTCCCGTAGACGAGCGAGAATAACTTCCCGTTGACATTGGTGCGCACACGGCAATCGCCGCGGCCGCCTTCAGCGATGCGGCAATGCCGGGGACATAGTTGGCATTCGACTTTATTCATGTGAGACTTTCCAATATTGGCCCGGGTGTAAAGAGAGTCCTTTTTGCATGAATCCTTGGCGGATCGCGGTTGAGGTATCATTCTCTCTGGATGACATGACCGTAGGATCGAGTGCGGGCACGGAGACGATATTATCAATCACAATGGCACCGATGAGTGTCACAGAAAGCATGGTTAGGGCTATGAGTAGCGCATTACTTTTTTTCATGGCCATGACATCCGAATGTGAGGGCGTTGACAGGGCAGGCGCGTAGGCATTTTGTACAGCTGATGCATTCTGCTGGATCGATCACAGGCGCTCCTTGTGGATCTATGGATATCGCCTGTGTGGGGCAGATCTTGCTGCACGTGCCGCATGCGGTGCATGTCGTGTTGGGCCGGATCTTGTTCAGGCTGAAAGTGGCAGCTAGACCTGTTAGTGCTCCGACGGGACAGAGGTATTTGCACCAGAAGCGGAAATTAAAAACAGCCATGATCAGCATCAGCGTTAAGAGAGACCAGGCCAGTTTGCTGCCATGTCCGGCAAAAAGTGTGATGAAGGGCTCGATGTTGGCGGCGGACGCGTTGCCCAGGATAAAGCACAGCCCTGTGATCATAAATAGCAGGGCGTATTTGGTCAGACGTATTGTTCGGTCTGTCAGGGGATCAACATGTTCTGTCAGCGGATGTTTATGAGGTTTTAAGTAGAATAGGATCTCTTGGATCAGGGCAAAAGGGCATAGGCTGCCGCAATAAATACGCCCGACGACAATCGCGCTGATGAAGGTTAAAGTAAGAAGGACCAACCCCAGTGGATTCAGATCAAAGTGTGGGGTGTGGTTAAGCCCTGTTTGTGTGATTTGAATGATCGATAGCATGGTGTGTGTGATGATCCCGAAGTATACAAATCCGCCGGCGAGGGCGGCCCAACGCAGCGCAGGATGGCGTGCGAACAGGGCGAAGGTCGCTAAAAGGAATAGGGCGGTGGGTATGACGACCGGCATGAGGGGGTTGGGTGAGGTGTTCTCATGCGGGGCGGTCATGTTCATTTTTTCTTTGAGCGCACGCGTGATCGCGGTGCTGGTGATGGTCGCGCCTGATATGGCGTCGATATCTTGACCGATGATAAAAGAATTCTTGCGTGTGCGGCCGATGAACTGTTTAAGAAATCCGTCCAGGCGGTTGATGTAGGATGTGGTTTCATTGTGCCGCAGGACTTTGAGCTCTTCGATGGTTCCTTGCGCAGATACCGTAAGGCTCATTTCTATGGGGCCACCATATCCCTGGGCGATGATGGATGTTGCTGCCGGAGCCTGGGGTTTATTGTGGTGCACGCCCCATGCCATGAGCAGTAAGAACAATGGTGTAAGGATAAGATAGAAATTTTTATGCATAAAATATTATTTTACAACATTAGGGGTAAATTAACAAACACTCACTGCGCGCTCTGCGCGTAATGCCGGTTCGTGAGCGATGCAGAATGCGGCCTATCGAGAAAAATTCTCGAATTTCGGTATAGAGAAAAAAGTCACGATTATTATCTTGCGCGATCTAGGGCATCTCCTTATAATCGAACAGGATTTAAATGTTCCGCATGGCTTTTCATTCATGTTATCTAATAAGGAGTTTTTATGGTCGTTGAAACATTAAAGGACGACGTTCAGGCTGTGATTGCCCGCTGGAAGGACAGGGAGGGTAATCTCATCATGATCCTTCATGACATCCAGGACCGTTATGGTTATGTGCCGCGTGAGGCGGCCCTTGAAGTGTCCCGTCAGAGTGATATGCCTTTGGCGCGTATTTATGAAGTCCTTACCTTTTATAATTATTTTAAATTAGAAGCGCCCGGGAAGTTTAATATTTCGGTGTGTTTGGGCACTGCCTGTTATTTGAAAGGCGCGGCTGCGCTTATTGCCGAGATACGCCATGTTTTGCGTGTTGAAGAAGGACAGACGACGAAGGATGGGCTTTTTCATCTGCAGATCGTGCGCTGTCTGGGTTGCTGTGGCCTTGCGCCGGTCATCACGGTTGATGAAAAAGTTTATAGCGCGGTCAAGCGAAGTGATGTTGTGGGTATTATTGCCGAGCATTCCAAGGGTCTTGAAGCTAATTGATTGTCACAAAAGGAACCGTTATGGCTATGACAAGGGATGAATTGAATAAATTGAAGCAGGAGGCTCAGTCGAAGTCTCCCCGCAATTGGATCCGTGTTGGATACAGCACGTGTGGGGTTGCGGCGGGTGCCAAAGAGGTGCTGGAAGTCCTTACAGAAGAAGTTCAGGCGCGCAATATGGATGTGGTGGTCAAAAAGTGCGGATGTGTGGGCCTGTGTTCGGCTGAGCCGATGGTTGAGGTTAATATTGAAGGGGCTCCGCGGGTATTTTATGGCAAGGTGAATAAGGAAGTTGCGCATCGGATCATGGATGAACACGTGTGTCAGAAGAGGCTTGTTGAGAACCATATTTACGAAATATAATGCGGATACAAAAGGGAAAAACATGAAACGTATTCTTCTGCAAGACACAAACGGCAGTCTGAAAAAAGAACTGCGTGACTTTTATGTGTCGCTCAACAGTTATTTACGTGATAACGGCCTGACCGATAAGGCGCAGGTTGTCGTTGTGTCTAATATCGGCGTATATGACAAAGGGATCGTTGCAAAGGTCATACCAGAGGGTTTTGTTTATATCAATTTACAAAATGCCAGCATTCCCGATATTGTTCAAAAAACGATCCTTAATGGAGAGAAGATCGAAGGCCTTGTGTTCGATAAGAAAAACAAGCAGATGCGGCTTGTGTTGAGAAATTGCGGCATCATTGATCCTGAAAGCATTGATGATTATATCGCTCATGACGGATATCAGGGTTTGGCTAATGCCTTGGCCATGGGACCGGAAAGAGTTATTGAAGAAATGAAGAGGGCTGGCCTTCGCGGTAGGGGTGGCGCGGGTTTTCCGACGTGGATGAAGTGGAACATCACCCGGGGTGTCAAGGGAGATGAGAAGTATATCATTTGTAACGGTGATGAAGGCGACCCCGGTGCTTATATGGACCGTTCTGTGCTGGAAGGTGATCCTCATTCGGTGATCGAGGGTATGGTGATCGGCGGCTTTGCCATGGCGGCTAAGCATGGTATTTTTTATATTCGCGCCGAGTATCCTCTCGCCGTTGAGCGCATTCAGAAGGCCATTGATGTGTGTTATACCAAGGGGCTTTTGGGCAAGGACATTTTTGGTTCAGGGTTTGATTTTGATATCGAGATCCGCTTAGGAGCAGGTGCTTTTGTGTGCGGTGAAGAGACCGCGTTGATCGCATCTGTGGAAGGGCTTCGCGGTTATCCGCGGCCACGGCCGCCGTTCCCGTCGATCAAGGGACTTTGGGGTAAACCTACGGCCATCAATAATGTTGAGACCCTGGCGAATGTCCCGTATATCTTTCTAAAGGGTGGAGAGGCTTTTGGTAAGATCGGCACTGAGGGGTCCAAGGGCACCAAGGTGTTCGCCTTGACGGGTAAGGTCAAGAACTCCGGCCTTGTCGAAGTGCCCATGGGGACCACGCTCCGTGAGATCGTTTTTGATATCGGCGGCGGCGTTCTGGATAATCGGGCGATCAAAGCAATTCAAACTGGAGGTCCGTCGGGTGGTGTGATCCCGGAGCAATTCTTTGACACGCCGGTGGAATATGAAAGTCTGCAGAAACTGGGCTCTATCATGGGCTCGGGCGGCATGATCGTTATGGATGAAAATGACTGCATGGTTGATATTTCCAAGTTTTATCTTGGTTTTTGTGTGGATGAGTCTTGCGGCAAATGTGTGCCTTGCCGTTTAGGTGGAACGCAGATGCTGCATATCCTTAAGAAGATCTCGGAAGGTAATGGGGATCTTGAGGATATGGTCAAGCTTAACCAAATCGCCCAGGCCATGCAAAAAGCATCGTTGTGCGGCCTTGGCCAGACAGCGGCCAATCCTGTGCTTTCAACCATGAAGTACTTTGATGATGAATATAAGGCCCATATCATCGACAAGAAATGCCCGTCGGGTAAGTGCGCCAGCCTGGTGTCTTATGGCATCAATAAGGATCGCTGTACGGCGTGCGGTTTATGTGTGCGCAACTGTCCGGTTAAGGCTATTAGCGGCGACCGCCAGAGTAAATATACGATCGATATGGCTAAGTGTATCGGTTGCGGGAATTGTTACGAAGTGTGTAAATGTAGCGCTGTCGTACGGCAGTAGGCAGTAATCTTTTATTAAAGGAAACTCCCTCGTGCCCGTCAGCTCGTAGAGCTGTCGTGGCGATCGGGAGTTAAAAAAATTTTCATAGAAAATTTTTTTAAGGAGCCATTCAATGTCGACGGTCATTAGAGTTAAAGCGAATATCAATGGATTCCCGGTCGAGGTGGACCACGGGACAACGATCCTTGAAGCCGCACAAAAAGTTCAGGTGAAGATCCCGACCCTTTGCAAGCATGCGGACCTTGCGCCATCAGCGGGTTGTGGTATTTGCATTGTAAAGGCCAAGGGGAACCGCAAGATGCTGCGGGCCTGCTGTACGCCGATCGAAGAGGGGATGGATATTGTTACGCATGATCCCGATATCGTTCAGACCCGCCGGACGGTGCTTGAGCTTATCCTTTCGAACCACCCGACGGATTGTCTGGTGTGCGGCCGGAACAATGATTGTGAATTGCAGAAGATCTGTGCGGAATTTGGTATCCGTGATGACCGGTTTGAACGGCTTTTACCGAATATCCCGGTCGATAAATCCACAGGGACGATCATCCTTGAGCCTAAAAAATGCATCAAGTGCGGTCGTTGCATCGATGTTTGTCAGAACATGCAGGATGTCTGGGCCTTGTCATTCATTGACAGAGGGTTTGAGACGCGCATTTCTCCGGCGGGTGATATCAAGCTTGCGGAATCTCCCTGCGTGCGTTGCGGCCAGTGTTCGGCCCATTGTCCGACGGGTGCCATTTGCGAGAATGATGAAACACAAAAGGTTTGGTCCATGTTGCAGGATCCGGCCAATCATTGTGTGGTCCAGATCGCACCTGCCGTGCGTGTGGCTGTAGGCGAGGGGTTTGGTTATCCGGTGGGGACGAATTTGACCAAGAAGCTTTATGCGCTTTTGCGCCGTCTGGGATTCGAGGCGGTCTTTGATACAAATTTCGGTGCGGATTTGACGATCATGGAAGAAGGCACAGAATTTGTCGAGCGCTTTGTTCATAAGAAAGGTCCGTTGCCTTTGATCACAAGTTGTTGCCCGGCGTGGGTCGATTATCTTGAAAAGTATTACGGGGATATGATCAGCCTTTTTTCATCGGCAAAGAGTCCGCATGAAATGGTCGGGGCTATGGCCAAAACGTATTATGCGCAAAAGAAGAATATTGATCCGGCTAAGATCAAGGTTATTTCGATCATGCCGTGTACGGCCAAGAAGTATGAGATTACCCGTGCCAAGGAAATGGCTTCGTCCGGTTTCCAGGATGTGGACGTGTCTTTGACGACGCGCGAGCTTATTCGTATGATCAAGCAGGCGGGTATTGATTTCAAGAAATTACCCGACGAAGATGCTGATCTGATGCTGGGTGATTATGCGGGCGCGGGTACGATCTTTGGTGCGACAGGTGGTGTTATGGAAGCGGCGCTGCGCACAGCTTATTTTGCGATCACGAATGAAAATTTACAGGATGTGAATTTTACGGCGGTGCGAGGATTACAGGGTGTTAAAGAAACGACCGTGAATGTTAAGGGAACTGAGGTTAAAATTGCGGTGGCACACGGGCTTAAGAATGTTAAGTTCGTTATGGATAAGGTGCGGGAAGCTGTGCTTAATAATCAGCCGGTGCCGTATCATTTCATTGAGGTTATGGCGTGCCCTGGCGGATGTGTGGGCGGCGGTGGTCAGCCGTATATGGTCAATGATGAGATCCGTAAGCAGCGTGCAAAAGGCCTTTACGATGAGGATGCTGGCCTTGAACGCCGCTGTTCGCATGAGAATCCGTATGTTCAGCAGCTTTACAGGGAGTTTTTGGAAAAGCCGTTGTCGCACAAGGCGCATGAGCTTTTGCATACGACGTACAAGTCTAGACCTTTGTATACAAAATAATGTGTTGGGGCGGTTCATGAACCGCCCGTACAACATCAGACCTGCGGCCAGGGCGCTTTTAAAAAGCGGCTGAAGCTAAGGGATCGGAAGGCAAGAAGAGATCTTGATGCCCCGGCCCTGTTATGCAGGACCGGGGTATTTTCTTATTATGGGTAGGGGGCGGTTCATGAACCGCCCTTACATATCAGGGGTTAATATGAAAAGATTAGGTTTTGTCGGCATCATTATAGAAGATCGTTTGAAGGCCGCACCTTTGGTGAACAAGGTTTTATCTGAATATGGGGAGGAGATCGTAGCGCGGGTCGGGCTTCCTTATAAAGAGCGCCATTGCCGCGTGATCACACTTACGGTGGATATGTCGACCGATGAATTGGGGGCATTGACGGGGAAATTGGGAGCGATCGAAGGGGTGACCGTGCGTTCAGCTTTGGCCAAGAATTAATCGTTGTGCAGGGGCGGGTTTTAAACCCGCCCGCATGAGGGATCTATGGATACACGTATAGAACATGACATGCTGGGTGAAAAGGTACTGCCTTCATCGGTGTATTGGGGCATTCATACGCAGCGTGCCATAGAGAACTTTTCTTTAAGTGGCAGACGGGTTTCTTTGTCTTTGATCCGGGCGATCGCCATGGTCAAGAAAGCTTGTGCCAAGGCTAATAGCGATCTGGGTTATCTTGCGCCTGAGAAAGCACAGGTGATCATGGCCGCCTGTGAGGAGATCGTGGCTGGTGAACTTCAAGGGCACTTTCCCGTGGATGCCTTGCAGGGCGGCGCCGGCACATCCACGCATATGAATGTGAATGAAGTTCTCGCGAACCGCGGTCTTGAGATGATGGGGCATGCGAAGGGGGACTATAAGGAACTTCATCCGTTGGATGATGTGAATCTTCATCAGTCGACGAATGATGTTTATCCAACGGCGGTTAAGGTGGCGGCCATTATACAGTTGCGGTCTTTGAGTGCGGGCATCGCGGAACTTCAGGGTGCTTTACAGCGCAAGGAAAAAGAATTCGCGTCCATCGTGAAGCTTGGCCGGACTGAAATGCAGGATGCGGTGCCGCTCACGCTGGGTGCAGAGTTCTCGGGCTGGGCCGAGGCGATCGGTCGCGATCGTTGGCGTACGTTCAAATGTGAGGAGCGTCTTCGGGTCGTTAATATGGGCGGCACAGCGGTGGGGACGGGTATCGGGGCACCGCGTGATTATATCTTTTTGGTCATTGAAAAGTTGCGCGAAGTAACAGGGCTGGGATTATCAAGGGCTGAAAATGTTGTGGGAGAGACGGCCAACGCGGATGTGTTCGTGGAAGTGTCCGGGATATTGAAGGCCCATGCGGTCGATATTCTTAAAGTTGCCAATGACCTTCGGCTTATGAACATGCTCGGTGAGATCAAACTTCCCGCGGTCCAGGCCGGCTCATCGATCATGCCAGGGAAGGTGAATCCTGTTGTCCTTGAGGCGGCGGTACAGGCTGCGCTTAAAGTTTTTGCGAATGACATGCTGGTCACCGAGGCTGCATCGCGTGGTACGGGACAGATCGTGGAATTCATGCCGCTTCTGGCGGATGCCCTCTTGGGATCGCTTGAACTTTTGAGCAATACAAGCGTGATGCTGGTGCGTCATATTGACGGGGTTACGGCGGATGAGTCGCGTTGTCGTTATTATTTTGACAGGAGCCGCACGATCATTACAGCGTTCCTTCCAGTCGTGGGGTATGACCGTTGTAATGAACTGCTTAAAGAATTTGATGCGGCAGAAGAGGAGAATTTACGGGCGTTCCTGACGGCGCGACTTGGTGTTGAGACCGTGGATAAGGTTCTTTCTCCTCATAATCTCGTTGGTTTGGGTTACAGGAAATAGACCTGGTTTTGCTTTTCGGTCTTGCTGCGTTCTTTTTCGGAACGTTTGGCCGCCCCTGCGAGGCGTCCTGCAAAGAACTGTGCAAGCCCGTTTGCAAAACCAGTGCCGGATTTTTGAGTAAGGTAGATCATATGGATAAAACACCTAAATCATTAAGACTTCAGATCGGGTTGTTCGGCCGTACGAACGTGGGCAAGTCTAGCTTCCTTAACATGATCGCGGGGCAGGATGTGGCGATCACGTCCCCTGTGGCTGGAACGACGACGGATGTGGTTGAGAAGGCCATGGAGCTTTTGCCTATTGGTCCTGTCATGTTCCTGGATACAGCGGGACTTGATGATCATTCTGTGCTGGGCGAAAAACGCATGGAGCGTACGCGCCGCGCGCTTGACCGTTCGGATATTTCGGTGCTTCTTATCGAGCCGGGTGTCTGGGGTCCTGTTGAGGAAAGTTTCGTTCAAGAGCTTAAATCACGTCAAAAGCCGCTGCTTATTGTTGTCAACAAGGCGGACCTTGGTCCTCTCGCGGATGATTTCCTTATGTCTGTACGTCGG
Source organism: Candidatus Omnitrophota bacterium (assembly GCA_903959815.1). Taxonomy (GTDB): domain Bacteria; phylum Omnitrophota; class Gorgyraeia; order Zapsychrales; family Fredricksoniimonadaceae; genus Fredricksoniimonas. The sequence goes on along the minus strand of CAJBYM010000035.1, from coordinate 26,869 downwards.
GAAACGGATAAGGTTCTGGTCTGTTCAAGCTTGGATAAAGCCGCTCGTGAGGATGGATTACGTGAGTTTAAACGGCATCTCATTCAGCTTTGTCCTGAAGATTTCTTAAGGCCACCCGCGCTTTTGGGAGATCTTGTCCCGCCTGGAGGGCTTCTTGTTCTGGTGGTACCGATAGATCTACAGGCACCCAAGGGGCGTCTTATTTTACCGCAGGTTCAGGCGATCCGCGATGCCTTGGATAATGATGCGATCATTGTTGTGGTCAAAGAGCGTGAATATGCGGCGGCACTTGCACGTTTAAAGACACCGCCGGACCTTGTGGTCTGTGATTCCCAAGTGGTGATGAAAGTGGTTGCAGATACACCCGTCGGTGTGAAGTGTACGACATTTTCGATTCTGTTGGCGCGGTTCAAGGGCGATCTCTCAGAGCTGGCACGCGGTGCGGCCCGTATTGAAGCACTTAAACCGGGCGACAAGGTGCTGATAGCGGAAAGCTGTTCGCATCATGCTGCACAAGATGATATAGGACGGGTCAAGATCCCGCGATGGCTGAGGCAGTACGTGGGCGGCGACCTTGTTGTTGATCATTGTGCGGGACGCGATTATCCTCAGAATTTGGCAGACTACACGTTGATCGTTCATTGCGGTTCATGCATGTTGACCCGCGGTGAGATGCTGTTCCGTATTCAACAGGCTAAAGAAGAAGGTGTGCCCATTACGAATTATGGCTTGGGTATTTCTTTTGTTCAGGGTGTTTTACAACGCGTCTTAGCGCCGTTCTCGTCGGCACTTGATGCATTTGAGAAAGAAAGGTTGTTATGCAAGTAGATCATACAGCACCTGCATCGTGGGTGAACACGCGGATCAAACAGGACGAAGTCTTTAAGTACATGGACCATGGCCGGGATTTTATCCCTGATGATGAGATCGAGGCGAAGATCAGGGTCGATGAAGGCAAAGAACCGGATCCTCAGCAGGTCCGCGCTATTCTGGCGAAATCCATGGCGATCAAGGATCTGACGACCGATGAGGTTGCGGTCCTTATCCGTGTCAATGACAAGGCCATGCTGGAGGAAATGCGTCAGACGGCGTTTAATGTGAAACAGAAGGTGTATGACAATCGCATTGTGACGTTCGCACCGTTCTATCTTGGGAATTATTGTGTTAACCGTTGTTCGTATTGCGGCTTTAATCATGATAATGATACGTGCAAGCGCAAGGTGCTTAACGACGAGGAGATCCGCCACGAAGTCGAGGTTTTGGCGGGCAAGATAGGGCATAAGCGGCTGATCGTTGTGTACGGTGAGCATCCGAAGAACGATGTGGATTATATCGTCGAGAGCTTGAAGACGATCTATTCTGTTAAGACCAAGACAAGGAATGGTACAAATTCGATCCGCCGTGTGAATGTTAATGCGCCGCCGTTCTCTATCGCAGACCTTAAGCGTATTAATGAAGCGGGTATCGGGACGTATCAGGTGTTCCAGGAGACGTACCATAAGAAAACTTATGCGCGCATGCATCCGGTGAATACGATCAAGGGGAATTATAATTGGCGCTTGTATTGCATGCACCGTGCCATGGAGGCGGGCATTGATGATGTTGGTATCGGGGCGCTTTTCGGTCTTTATGACTGGCGCTTTGAATTGATGGCGCTTGTTTATCATACGCAGGAACTTGAGAAGCGCTTGGGTATCGGGGCACATACGGTCTCTTTTCCGCGTTTGCAGCCCGCGCTGAATTCCATCATTACGCCTGATTGGCCGTATCTTGTATCTGATGAGGATTTCAAGAAGATCATGATGATCATTCGTTTGGCTGTGCCGTATACCGGCATGATCGTAACGGCACGGGAGAAAGCCGAGATCCGCAATGAAGCGGTGATGATGGGCGTCACCCAGATGGATGCGTCCTCCCGCATTGAGATCGGCGGATATTCAGATGTTGTAACGGCCCAGAAGGAAAATAAACAGCAATTCATCCTTGGCGATACGCGCTCGCTGGACGCGCTTATCCGTGATCTGGCGGCGATGGGGCATGTCACATCATTTTGCACGGCCGGTTACCGTTGCGGCCGCACGGGCAAATGCATCATGGATCTGCTTCGTAGCGGGACAGAAGGCAAGTTCTGCAAGCTTAACGCGGTTTTGACATTCCAGGAATGGCTGGATGATTTTGCCAGCGACGACACAAAGCGGTTGTCACAGCCGCTCATCGACCGCGAGATCAATGAGATCAAGCAGAAGAATCCGCAGGCACTGGATATCTTTATCAATTATTACGAGCGGGTGAAAAAAGGTGAACGGGACCTCTACCTCTAGGATCGTGCGTTTATTCGAGTCGGCGGCGTCTGCACTTGAAGCTGATGCTGGCGGGCCCGTGCATCTGGTACGCTTGATCGGGCCGCGCACATCCTTCGTGGCCGGCCGCGTGCCGGATGAGATGCCGTTCGTTGCTTCGGTGCGTGTCATATTGAATGAGCAATGGGCGCTTCTTTTTTATCCAGCGCCTGGTCATTCGATCGATCGTGAGAAGGTTAAAGCAATGTTCAAGGATCTGTATACGTTATCCTGAGCCCCGAAGGGGCGAAGGATCTCAGTGTTATTTAGGACGTGCTAATCAGACTATTATTAAATAAGCTGGGGGTCCTTCGGCCGCTTTGCGGCCTCAGGATGACGGTAAGAGGGTATTATGACACGTGACGAGATCATTCATTTGCTTTCGATAGATGAGGCGGCGGCGCTGTTTGGCGAAGCGGACCGGGTCCGGCGTTTGCATGTGGGTGATGCGGTGCATTTAAGGGGGCTCATTGAATTCTCCAATGCCTGCGGCCGTGACTGTACGTATTGCGGGCTGCGCCGATCTAATGGCAATGTTCAGCGTTATCGCATGAGTACGGATGAGATCTTTGATGCGGCCAAGGCGGCGGACGGTCTGGGGTACAAGAGCCTGGTCCTTCAGTCCGGTGAGAATTGTCAGTATCCTATCAAGGATATGTGTGCGCTGCTGCGCCGGATCAAGGGTGAGATGGATATCGCCATCACCCTGTCTATGGGGGAGAAGACGCGGGAAGAATATGCTCTCCTTAAACAGGCAGGTGCGGATCGCTATCTGTTACGTTTTGAAACATCATCGGAAGAGTTGTTCGCTCAGCTGAAACCGGATTCATCTTTTAAGGAACGTTTTCAGTGTCTGACGTGGTTGCGCGAGGTCGGGTTTCAGGTGGGATCAGGTATTATGGTCGGGCTCCCCGGGCAGACAGTCGAGATGATCGCGGATGATATCTTGATTTTAGAAAAACTTGATCTGGACATGATCGGCATTGGCCCCTTCATTGCGAACCCCGAGACGCCGCTTAAGAATGCCGTCAGCGGCACGCTTGATCTGACACTTAAAGTTTTGGCGATCTTGCGTATCATGACGAAGAACGCCCATATTCCGGCCACAACAGCCATGGGCTCCATTGAAAAGGGTGGGCGTGAGCGGGCTCTTAAGTGCGGGGCGAATGTTCTTATGCCTAATGTTACTCCTACAAAATATCGTGAGCATTATCAGCTTTATCCCAACAAGATCTGCATCAAGGACCAGCCGGGCGATTGCTCCTTGTGCATCGCAGGCATGGTCCGCAGCCTTGGCCGTACGATTGCGACCGACGCTGGCCATAGCCTGAAGGTAAATATTTAGAGATCGAGAGGCATGCTTTAATTGACACCCTCCCCCTTGTGGGGAGGGACGGGGAGGGGGAGTGTGTAATGCCTCCTCGGTAAATCATTAAAATTATATTTTAGGAAGTTCAAGAAGTTGTTGTGAAAATAGCATTCTCTTTACGATAATATGATCATGGTCGCCAGGAAGATGCTTGCAGATTGACAGGATGACGATCATTCAGTAATGTCTTAATGAGCGTGGGTGTATTTTCCGGCTGTTATTCTTGTTATGTGAAAATAATAGGAGCGTAGCGCGATGAAACATCTGATGATCTTGTTTTTAATTACGGGTTCTTGTTGCGTCAACGCAAGGATCTCGTGGGCAGATGCATATTTTGGAGGCGGGCGTATCGGGGGCTCGTGTTTTAATTGCGGCGCGCCGGCTCCCGCCGACCCCTGTGCGACAACGACGGTGGCAGGGACGGTTTGTGCGTGTGGGCCACTCGGAGGATGTACAACGTTCGCGCGTTATGTCGGCATGTTTGATCCTCTGGATGGCAATGGTGTCAAGAAATACATGACAACACCGGCTGATGCGGGTTTGAAGGAATGGGCGCCTGTGTATGAAACCAACGTCACAGCGCGGAGTACAACCGATGGTCGTGCCAATACGACCGTGTTGGAGGGGAAAGGTGCGACATATGCGGCAGGGTACTATTGTGGAACGTTAGTAGCTAATGGCTATAGTGACTGGTATTTACCGGCTAAGAACGAGCTCAATTTGCTTGATGTTAACAAGGTTGCCATAGGTGGATTTGACGTGTCGGGGAATTGGCCCGCGACCGTCTATTGGTCATCCACGGAGTACCTTGGCACCGACGCCTGGCGCCAGGTCTTCAGTAATGGCGGTCAGGACGTCGGCAACAAGGTCATGGCTATTAGCGTCCGTTGTGTCAGGAGATACTGATTCCCGAAGGATTCTTCGGGAATCATCCCGAAGGCCACCAGGCGCAATTAAGGAGGCCCTGAAGGTCCGGCCGGCTTCTGGCCGGCAGCGCGACCTTCTGGGTGAACGCCCAAGAACCCTTAGGCGTTCAGGGCCGAAGTGGATTTCCATGCGAAGCCCCTAACAGACGCCCGGGGCAAAGGAGTTCCTTGGAAGGATTCTTTGCTCATTGTCCCGCGGTTGCCTGGGAAAAGATAGGCTGACGCCGCAATTTCCGCTTCAAATGTCCCTTCAGTAAATAATTCTCGATTCTAGAAATTCTTTCTTGACACGCAGGATCCGTGTGATATATTTGGAGAAAGTTTTATCGAGAAAAATATATCGATATGGAGGCGCTTTATGGTGGCTTTGAAATCTGTGGTTGTGTCGCGCTCAACGCTCAAACGGCTTCCGTTATATCTTCATCTGGTCGAAGGGCTTTATGCTCAGGGGGTGGAGCATGTGTCTTGCACGGCCATTGCCAAGGAATTTGACTTTGATCCGACGCAGGTGCGTAAAGATATTGAAGTCACCGGCGAGGTCGGAACCGCACGCGTGGGTTTTAGCGTGACAGGACTGGTTATCCGCATCAGAGAATTTCTGGGATGGAATAATGCACATGATGCGTTCTTGGTGGGGGCCGGGAATATGGGCAAGGCCCTTTTGGGGTATAAGGATTTTGAAAAATATGGGCTTAATATTGTTGCTGCCTTTGATAAGGACACGCGTAAGGTGGGCAGCCGGATCTTTGGGAAAGAAGTTCTGGCTCTTTCAAAATTGCCCAATTTGGTCAAGCGCATGCACGTGCATATCGGTATCGTATGTGTTCCGGCGGAACATGCCCAACCTGTGGCGGATCTGATGATCAATGCCGGGATCCAGGCCATATGGAACTTTGCACCGGCCCCTTTGAGGATACCTGAGGGCGTTATCCTTGAAAATGCGCGTCTGACACAGAGCCTTGCTGTCTTGACGAATAATTTGACACGGAAGCTTAATACAACGAAGGAGTAGTGCGATGCCTACTGAGATGTACCGGAAATTTGAAAAGGTCTGCGCGATCATTGAGAAACATGGCGCTGATCCGGCGAAGCTGATCCCGATCCTGCAGGAAGTGCAGCATGAATATCGCTATCTTCCGGAAGAGGTCATGACGTTCGTTGCGACATCCTTGGGACTTTCTCCGGCCAAGGTATTTGGAGTGGCGTCATTTTATGCGCATTTTGCGCTTCAACCCAAGGGGAAATATGTTGTGCGCTTGTGTGATGGGACGGCGTGTCATGTGAAAGGTTCGGGCAATATTTTAAGTGCCTTGCAAAAGAGGCTGGGGGTTGATGATAAGAACCAGACGACCCCGGATATGCTTTTTACGGTTGAGACGGTATCATGCCTCGGGGCATGCGGTCTGGCGCCGGCGATGGTCATCAATGAGACGGTTTATGGTCAGGTCACACCGGAAAAGGCTGTGGGGTTGATCGAGGCGATCGCGAAGCAGGAGGAAGACGCACATGTGTGAATTTAAAGATGAAACAGCCCGGCTTATCATTGAAGGCAAGAGCGGTTTAAAGAAGATCCTTATTTGCACGGGGACCGGGTGTGTGGCCAATGGTGCTGTGGATGTCTATAAGGCATTTGTCGATGAGATCCGCGGGCGTGGTCTTAAGATCGTTGAGGATTTTTCGGCGGCAAGAGCCTGTGTTGAAAAAGAAAAATCTGTGTATATGTCCAAGAGTGGCTGTCAGGGTTTTTGTCAGATGGGCCCTCTGGTCAAGATCCTGCCCGAAGAGGTCTTGTACAACCGCGTGAAAGTATCTGATGTCAAAGCGATCGTGCAGGCGGCTTTTCAGGAGGGAGGGGTTATTGAGGAGCTGCTTTATGTTGATCCTGTGACCCAAAAGCGTTGCCGTACCCAGCGGGATATCCCTTTTTATCAGCGTCAGTCGCGGTTTGTGCTCAAACAGTGCGGCGAGATCAATCCTGAAGATCTGAATGAATATTTGGCCGTGGGCGGGTATGGCGCAGCAAAGAAAGCGTATATGGACTTGACACCGGAGTTGATCTGCCGCGATATCATTGATGCGGGTTTGCGTGGCCGTGGCGGCGGAGGATTCCCGACGGGAAAGAAGTGGGATGTGGCCCGTGTTCAAAATAATCAGAAGAAATATGTCATTTGTAACGGGGATGAAGGTGATCCCGGGGCTTTTATGGACCGTGCGGTGATGGAAGGCAATCCTCATGCGGTCATTGAGGGGATGATGATCGCAGGCCGCGCGATCGGCGCTGATGAAGGGTATGTGTATGTGCGCGCAGAATATCCGTTGGCCGTTGCGCGTATCCGTAAGGCCTGTGATGATGCGCGTCAGGCCGGGATCATTGGCCCGAAGGTGCTCGGCACAGCGATGAGTTTTGACGTTCATGTGATGGAAGGAGCGGGGGCATTTGTGTGTGGTGAAGAGACGGCGCTCATGGCCTCTATTGAAGGTGAGCGTGGAATGCCGTCACCCAAGCCGCCGTTCCCGGCACAGAGCGGGTTGTGGGGCAAGCCAACCGTCATCAATAATGTCGAAACGCTGGCGACGGTCCCTTTGATCATGAATATGGGAGTTAAAGAATTCCGGAAAATGGGAACACCTTCTTCGCCGGGTACAAAAACCTTTGCTTTGTCCGGGCATGTGGCCAATACAGGGCTGATCGAGGTTCCTTTTGGTGTCACGCTCCGGGAGATCATCTTTGATATCGGCGGCGGTGTGACGGATAAGAAAGGCCGCATTGATCCTCATGGATTTAAGGCGGTTCAGATCGGCGGGCCGTCAGGAGGGTGTTTGACCAAAGAACATTTTGATCTGACGCTGGATTTTGATTCCTTGCGCAGCATCGGGGCTATGGTCGGTTCCGGCGGGCTGGTGTGCATGAACAAGACGACCTGCATGGTCAGTGTGGCAAAGTATTTCATGCAGTTCACCCAGAAAGAATCTTGCGGGAAATGTGTTATCTGCCGTGAGGGTACTAAGCAGATGCTTTATCTTCTCGAAGATATCACCGAAGGGCGCGCCACGCAGTCCACGTTGGACCTGCTTGAAGAGCTGGCGCATGTTGTGCAGAAAGGATCGTTGTGTGGTCTGGGTAAGACAGCCCCCAGCCCTGTTCTTTCCACGTTGAAATATTTCAAAGATGAATACATCGCGCATGTTGAGCATCGGCATTGTCCGACGGGTGAGTGTAAGAAACTGGCCAGGCCTGAGATCCTGGTCGACAAGTGCAAGGGGTGTACGTTGTGTTCGAGGAAGTGCCCTGTGGGGGCGATCAAAGGTGAGGTCAGGAAGGCACATGTTCTGGATGCCAATCTGTGTGTCCGCTGCGGTGTTTGTGCGGCGGCGTGTAAATTTGATGCGATAGTGGGGGTGTGACAATGGATGCTGGTAAATTTGTTAATATTGATGGCCGTGATATTCCGATCGAAGGGGAAAAGAACCTTTTGGAGCTGATCCGTAAGGCGCACATTGATATTCCGACCTTTTGTTATGTTTCAGAACTGAGTGTTTACGGCGCTTGTCGTATGTGTACGGTGGAGATCCAGGGCCGGGGCCTTGTTACGTCGTGTTCGACGCCACCCGAGGCCGGCATGAAGGTCAGGACCAGCACCGAGGAAGTCCGACAGATACGCAAGGTGGCGCTGGAACTTGTTCTCGCCAACCATGACCGTGAATGCACAACCTGTATGAAAAGCACGAATTGTAAACTTCAGGATCTTTCCAAGCGTTTGGGCGTCAATAAGGTGCGGTTCCGTTCGATCCAGAAGCTGGTGCCTTTGGATGAAAGTTCGACGTCCATTGTTCGCAATCCTAACAAGTGTATTTTGTGCGGGGATTGTGTGCGCATGTGTGCGGAGGTTCAGGGTATTGGCGCTATTGATTTTGCTCATCGTGGCCATGATGTTGTGGTTCAGCCGGCTTTTGGTAAGGATCTGGAAAGCGTGGAGTGTGTACTCTGCGGCCAATGTGCACGTGTTTGCCCGACGGGTGCCCTGACACCAAAGTCTGAGATCGAAGCTGTCTGGAAGGCGTTGCATGATCCCAAGAAATATGTTGTTGCGCAGATCGCCCCGGCTGTGCGCGTGGCGCTGGGTGAAGCGTTCGGGTATAAAGCCGGTGAATTAACGACCGGGCAGATCGTGGCTGCGCTTAAAATGATGGGCGTTAAGAAGGTTTTTGATACGTGTTTTGCGGCAGATCTTACGATCTTTGAGGAAGGCAATGAGTTCATCAACCGTGTGAAGAATAAAGGCATCTTGCCGATGTTCACATCGTGTTGCCCCTCCTGGGTTAAATTTGTTGAACAGTATTATCCTGAGCTTATTGCGAATATGTCCAGTTGCAAGTCGCCTCAGCAGATGTTTGGTTCTGTGGCCAAAGATGTTTTTGCCCAGCAAATGCAGATTCCGCCTGAAGATATGGTGGTTGTTTCGATCATGCCTTGCACGGCCAAGAAGTTCGAGGCCAAGCGTCCTGAATTTACGCATCAGGGGATCGCGGAAGTGGATCATGTGCTGAGCACTCAGGAATTGGTCGCCATGATCCAGGAATTCGGGATCCAGTTCCGTGATGTGAGACCGGAATCTTTGGACATGCCGCTTGGGTTTAAGACAGGGGCCGGGGTGATCTTTGGTAACACCGGCGGAGTCATGGAGGCGGCTTTACGTTACATTTATGAGAAGGTGGAAGGTAAGGTGCTTGATGATCCTGATTTTCATCAGGTGCGTGGTCAGACCGGTGTGCGTGAGGCGGAAGTGACGCTGGCGGGGCAGACGTATAAACTTGCGGTGGTGCATTCCCTCGTTCATGCGCGGGCTCTCATTGAGAAAATGAAAGCCGGGATCGTGGAATATCATTTCATTGAGTTCATGGCGTGCCCGTCGGGGTGTATTAATGGCGCCGGCCAGCCTGTGAATTTTGCGCCTGATTATAAGATCAAGCGCACCGATGGTCTTTATGAAGCGGATAAGATGCTGCAATTACACAAGTCACAGGATAATCCGTATCTTAAGGAACTTTATCATAGTAAGTTGGGAGCGCCGGGAAGTGACGCTGCGCATCATCTATTGCATACGCATTACAGTTCCCGTCGACGGACGCGGGGTAAGTCTATGGTGATCGTTGATGGTAAGAAAGAGGATAAGGTCGAGATCCGTGTTTGTGTCGGCACCAGTTGTTATTTAAAGGGTTCGCAGGATATCCTGCATCATGTGGGCCGGTATATTGCGGATAAAGGATTGCAGGACCGTGTTCAGGTGAAGGCCACGTTCTGTTTTGAGAAATGTGATCAAGGCCCGACGGTCAAGGTGGGGGATGAGGTCATAACGCATTGCGACCTGCCCCAGGCACTTGCAGCGGTGGATAAGTTGCTCGTACAGAAATAAGGAGATCTTATGGCAGAAGGAAATCCGCGACAGGTTGTTTATACCCTTCAAGCGCGATGCCGCGACTGTTACCGCTGTGTGCGTGTGTGTCCTATTAAGGCTATTCGCATTGATGACGGCCAGGCATTTGTGGATCCGGATCGTTGCATCAGTTGCGGCACGTGTGTGCGTGAATGTCCTCAGGATGCCAAGACGTTCCGACGGGATCTGGACAAGGCAGAAGATCTGGTGGCGCATCACGCTTTTGTGGCGGTCAGCCTTGCGCCTTCATTCGCGGGTGTTTTTGAGCCATGGCAATATGCGCGGATCCCGAGTGCGTTACGTTCTCTGGGCTTTGAATATGTGGCTGAGACGGCCGTGGGAGCTTATTTGGTTGCGCAGAGAACAGCGGCGTGTGCACAGGATAAACCACAGACGAGCATTTGTACGGCGTGTCCTGCTGTTGTAACCTATATTGAAAAGTATGCACCTGCGAAGATCGTTAATTTATTGCCTGTGGTTTCTCCGATGATCGCGCATGCGCGGCATATCAAGGACAGATTTGGACCTGAGGCCAAGGTTGTGTTCATCGGGCCGTGTGTGGCCAAGAAGACCGAGGCGGATCGTCCTGAATTTAACGGGCTCGTGGATTGTGTGCTGACATTTGATGAATTTGAAGAGTGGCTTAAACGCAAGCACATCGATCTGGCGCATTGTGAAGACAGTGCTTTTGATGAACAGCCCCAGGGAAAAAGCCGCCTTTTTCCTGTTGAAGGCGGATGCATGGCCACAACGACATTGAATACGAGCGTGGTGGATGAGAAGCTGGTGTTTGTCAGTGGGTTTCAGGAAATGAAGGATGTTTTGGACGCCGCGGATAAGGGCCTGACGCCTTGCATTGTTGAACCGTTATTTTGTGCGCATGGATGTGTCAATGGGCCGGGGGTGAGCAAGGTGGGAAATCTTTTTGAGCGTCGTGCAAGGATCATCCGGTATGCTCAAGAGAATCCTGGAGTGGCGCCGGGGAATGCACTTAGCATTGACTTGCAGACGGTGTTTGGGGCGCATCCTGCGTTGAGAGTATCTGCAGATGAACAGGAGGTCCTTGCCGTGCTCGATAAGGCGGGTAAGGCGCGCAAGGAGGATCAGCTCAATTGTGGGGCTTGCGGGTATGCGTCATGCCGTGATCAGGCTGCGGCCGTTGTTCAGGGTATGGCTGAGGTTGAGATGTGCATCCCGTATATGCGCCGATTGGCGGAGCAGCGTTCGGACCGGATCATGGAAACCAGTCCCAATGGGATCGTTGTTCTTGATGCTGATCTGAATATCCTTAATGTGAATCCTGCTTTCTTAAAAATGTTCCGTGTTGCAGGGACATGTTTGGGTAAAAGCATTTCTCATTTGATCGATCCTGAGCCTTTTGACCGGGTCAAGTCCGGCCAAGTCGATACGGCCGATGATATCCGGCTTCATAAACTTCAGGGTGTCATTGCGCGAGGGATCGTTTATGGTTTGCGTGCTGAAAAGCAGTATGTCGGGATATTCATTAACATTACGGCGGACCATTTGAATGCCGAGCGTTTGCAGAAGGTCAAGGATGAAACAGCTGTGCAGGCGCGTGAACTTCACGAACACCAGATCGAGATGGCGCGGCAGTTTGCGAACTTTCTCGGTGAGTATACAGCTAAGGGGGAACAACTTGTTAACAAGTTGATGCAGGCGGTTGAAAGCAGGGATGGGGTTGAAGATAAGGATAAGAAGAGCTGATGCCATATCATCATATTGACGTAGAATGCCAGCAAGTGTCCAAGAAGCCGGGTGATCCCTGCGGCGACGTTTTCTTATGCAAACGCACGATCTATCATTCCACTTTGATCTGTGCTGATGGCATCGGTTCAGGCGTGAAGGCGCATATTGCATCGCAGATGAATACGGCCCGTTTGTCCCAGCTTCTTTCATCCGGGATGTCGCTGCGTGATGCCTTCTTTAGTGTTGTTGAAACGATGGGGCAGTGGCGCGACGGCACGAAGCCTTTTACGGCCTTCACGGTCGCGCGTGTTCTCAATGATGGTTCGACGACGATTCTTTCTTATGAAATGCCCGCGCCCTTTTTCTTAGGACCTCAAGAAGCGCATGTGTTGCCAGCACACCCGCTGGTCATTGAGACAGGGGTTGCGCACGAGTACCGTTGTCATTTGGATCCCGGAACAGGACTTCTTTTGATGAGTGATGGTGTTGTTCAGTCGGGAATGGGGTATGCGTATCCCCTGGGTTGGGGCTTGCAGGGGGTTGAGGAATTTCTGCAGGGCTGGGTTGGCCGTGGGCGTCCCTTGCGTCTTGTGGTGCGCGATATATTGCGTCAGGCTCAGGATCATGATCAAGGGACCAATGGCGATGATCAGACGGTTGTGGTGGCGCATTGCCGTGAAGGCGGCGTTGTCAACATGATGACCGGGCCGGCCAAAGATCGTGCCGAGGATATGGATAGGGTTAACGCATTTCTCGATCTTGAGGGTCTTAAGGTTGTTTGCGGAGCGAGCACGGCGGATGTTGTGGCGCGCTGCGCTCAGGAAGAGTTGGAGGTTGAACAAAAGCCGATGTCATTTTCTACGCCACCGCGTTATTTTATCAAGGGCATTGATCTTGTGACCGAAGGGGCCGTGACGTTGAATCAGGTTTACAATATTCTAGGTGAAGACCTGGAGCGTGAAACAGATCAAAGTGCGGCGGCAGATCTGGCCTTGATGTTAAAAGGTGCGGACCGTATCAATTTTACCGTCGGTTGCGCTCAAAACCCGGCCAATAAGGATCTTGTTTATCGAAAACAAGGCATCCTCGCGCGTGATAAGATCATCCCTCTTATGGCGGCGAAGCTGGAGCAGATGGGCAAGCTTGTAAGTGTGCAATATATTTAATAGTGTGCGGCTTTTCGGGTGTAAAATAATGCTATGAAATATGTGCGAACTCTTTTTATTTTTCGCCGGGATTTGAGACTTGAAGATAACACTGCGCTTATTCGGGCGCTCGCGTCTTCGTGTGAGGTGTGTGCTGCGTTCATTTTTGATCCTCGCCAGTGTGAGCCCCATGATTACTTTAGTCCGCATGCATTTCAGTTCATGCGCGCTTCTTTGGATGAATTATCATTACAGATTGAAGCTCGCGGTGGGAGGCTCTATCGTTTTTATGGTCTGGTGGATGATGTTATCCAGGAGCTTTTGGATGTTGAGAAATTTGATGTGCTTTATATCAATAAAGATTATACCCCCTTTAGCCGTCGACGGGATGCCAGCCTTAAGAAGATCTGTCAGAAGCGCGGTGTCGTATTTGAAGAACACGATGATGCCCTGTTGTGCGCGCCAGGATCCGTGGTCAAAGAGGCGGGCGGACCGTATGCTATTTTTACGCCCTTTTATAAGAAGGCGGCCTTGCATGCTGTGCCATTGCCGCAAGATAACACCTTTAAGAACCTTGTGTGTCAGGAGCTTAAGAGCTCATTTTTGCTGAAACCAGATCAGCTGAGTAAAGTTTTTAATCCAGATCTTGCTGTTCATGGCGGGCGTTCTGAGGGCTTAAAGATTTTTGAGAAGTTGGGTGATTTGCGAGGATATGCGCATGAACGGGATATTCCTCGGCTTGATGCGACAAGTCATTTGTCGGCGCATCTTAAATTCGGAACGATCTCTCCTCGAGAGGCTTTTCATGCTGTGGTCAGCCGGTTGGGCGCAGCGCATCCGATCCTTCAACAGTTTTACTGGCGTGATTTTTTTACACATGTCGGGTATTATTATCCGCATGTTTTCTCGGGATGCTTTTACGATGAGTACGATGCGATACCATGGCAGAATGATAAGAAACTTTTTGCGGCATGGTGTGAAGGCCGCACCGGTGTCGCTATTGTAGATGCGGGCATGCGCGAGCTTAATACCACGGGCTTCATGCATAACCGTGTGCGTATGATCACGGCGTCCTTCTTGGTCAAGGACCTTCATATTGATTGGCGTTGGGGGGAGCGTTACTTTGCCACTCGCCTTGTTGATTATGATCCTGCGGTCAATAATGGGAATTGGCAGTGGGCGGCCTCAACGGGGTGTGATCATCAGCCCTATTTTCGTATTTTTAACCCCTGGCTTCAACAAAAGCGGTTTGATCCGGACTGTACCTATATAAGGAAGTGGGTTAAAGAGTTGAAAAACACCTCTGTCCAGGATATTTTTGAAGGGGGCCCTAAAGATCTTCATTCCGACGCTGCAGCATGGATAAAAACAGCTTTCAAGGATGCCTCTCGACGGGGCAAAAACGGTTGACATAAGACCTGCCCTGGGAGTAATATTCCTTCCTCTTCGATGATGCAAATGAATTTTTACGGAATTTCAGGTATTTTTCATTCCTCGACGAGAAAATTGCTCAAAAAAGATCAGAAAAGCCCTTGACAAATTTTTGGACAGCACTACTATATGTAGTGCCTGTCGCAACAAGTCGTAACTACATCTTGTTCTTCAGGGGGTTGTTTGTTCTTTAACGTCCTTTAACATTTTATACATGTAGCGCGCATGACATTGATGGCAAAACCTCAGTTCAAGCACATTTATGGCCCCGTTCATTCCTGGAGAATGGGGATGTCCCTAGGCCTAGATCCTATCTCCACTACTCAAAAGATCTGTAATTTTAATTGCACCTATTGTCAGCTCGGTTGTTTGGGCAGTGCGGATGCTGTATCTGAGCGACGTGTCTTTATTCCGGTTATGGAGCTTGTTGAAGAGCTCAAGGCTTTAGATACGGATGTTGCTATTGATTATATGACATTTTCAGGTAATGGTGAGCCGACACTGGCGGCGAATCTGGGTGAGATGATCCAGGCTGTTAAAGTGATCCGCGCGGATCGGGTGCGTCCCGCCGAAAAGATCGCGATCATTACCAATGGCACTCTTTTAGGGCGCAAGGATGTTCAGGCAGATCTGCGTGATGCGGATCTGGTTTTGGTTAAGCTTGAAGCGGCCGATGAGCGCATCTTTCAGGCTGTGAATCGTCCTGCAGCGGGTGTTTCATTGGCCTGTGTGATCGCCGGGATCAAGGAATTCAAGGCGACATTTAAAGGCCGCTTTGCGTTGCAGGTCATGTTCGTTGAGGACAATAAGTCGCAGGCCCAGGCGATCGCGCGTTTGGCCCAAGAGATCGGCGCGGATGAAGTTCAGATCAATACGCCTTTGCGTAAAAGTTTTGTCAAACCATTATCACCGGCAGAAATGCTTGAATTAAAGAAGTTCTTTGCCGGGCAGAATGTCCGCTCGGTCTATGAAGAGGACAAGAAAGATTATCACCCGTTCGACGAACAGGCGACGGTCCGTCGGCATGGACAGTTTAAAGGGCAACAGATTTAAAACGTTTTTATTATTATCCATTCATAACAGGGGGTAAGTGACGTGTACACAACAGAACTGTTCGACAAGATCCTCAAGCGTAACGGTGGAGAAGAAGATTTTGATCCGGCCAAGATCACCAAAGCCCTGGCTAAGGCGGGCGCGGCAACCGGTGAATTCAATGAGGATGCGGCCCAGAAGTTGACCATCCGCGTTCTTAATCTGGCCCTTCAGATCTATTCGAAACGTCTTCCCAGCGTCGAGGGTATTCAGGATATTGTGGAAGAAGTTCTCATCACATCTCCCTACAGGAAGACCGCCAAGGCGTATATCATTTACCGTGATCAGCATTCGCGCATGCGCGAGATCGCGTCCATGTTCAATGTGGATCTCGTCGAGAAGTATCTTTCGCGCCGGGACTGGAAGGTCAATGAGAATTCCAATATGGCGTACTCCCTGCAGGGGCTCAATCATTATGTGTCCTCGGAGATCTCACAGGCCTATTGGCTTAACAAGGTTTATCCGCAGGAAGTTCGCGACGCGCATACCAATGGGGACCTGCATATCCATGACCTGGGCAGTATTAGCGTTTATTGCGTGGGTTGGGATCTTTATGATCTTTTGACGCAGGGCTTTCAGGGTGCTTCCGGCAAGGCGGAATCCCGTCCAGCCAAGCATTTCCGATCAGCGCTGGGTCAGGTGGTGAATTTCTTTTATACGCTTCAGGGTGAAGCGGCCGGCGCGCAGGCATTCTCGAATTTTGATACGCTTCTGGCGCCGTTCATCCGTTATGACGGTCTCTCCGAGAAGGAAGTTCGTCAGGCACTGCAGGAGTTTCTCTTTAATGTGAATGTGCCGACGCGTGTTGGTTTTCAGACGCCTTTTACGAATGTCACGCTGGATGTTCGCGTACCTTCCTATTATAAGGACAAGGGTGTTCTCATCGGGGGGCAGATCCAGGCTGAGACGTACAGTGAGTTTCAGAAAGAAATGGATATGTTCAACAAGGCGTTCCTGGAGGTCATGATCGAAGGGGATGCCAAGGGCCGTGTGTTCACGTTCCCGATCCCGACGTATAACATCACTAAGGATTTTGACTGGGATAATCCTGAGTTGAAGCCTTTGTGGGATATGGCGGGCAAGTATGGCATTCCGTATTTCACGAATTATATCAATTCCGATATGAGTCCTGACGATGCGCGCAGCATGTGCTGCCGTCTGCGTATCGATAACCGCCAGCTCAATTCCCGCGGCGGCGGTTTGTTCGGTGCGGCGCCTTTAACCGGGTCGATCGGTGTTGTTACGATCAATATGCCGCGACTGGGTTATTCCTGCAAGAACCAGGAAACGTTCTTCGCTGAGCTCGAGCATCAGATGATCCTTTCACGCGAGAGCCTTGAGATCAAGCGCAAGGGCCTTGAGACGCTCATGGACGATAATCTTTATCCGTATATGAAGTTTTATTTGCGTAATATGAAGGAGCGTTTCGGCAAGTACTGGACGAATCATTTCTCGACCATTGGTCTTGTGGGTATGAATGAATGCTGTTTGAATTTCTTGGGTGAGAACATTGCGACGCCTAAGGGCAAGAAGTTTGCTGAAGATACGCTGGACTTTATGCGTAAAGTGCTCCTGAAATTCCAGGAAGAGACGGGTAACAATTATAATCTTGAAGCTACGCCGGCCGAGGGCGTGTCGTATCGCCTGGCCCGCATGGACAAGGATATGTTCCCTGAGCTAAAGCGTGATTGTCCTCAGGAAGCGGCTGGTGGTGAGCCGTTTTATTCGAATTCCACGCATCTTCCGGTGCATCATACTGATGATATCTTCCAGTTGTTCGATCATCAGGATTCTTTGCAGACGCGTTATACGGGTGGCACGGTCATCCATGTATTTGTCGGGGAGCGCATTGAAGATACAGAATCGGTTAAGAATTTTGTCCGCACGGTTTGCGAGAAGTACAGTTTGCCGTATTTTACCCTGTCACCGACGTTCAGTGTTTGTCCGTCATGTGGGTATATCAGGGGTGAACAAAAGCATTGTCCCAAATGCCAGGCCGAGTGTGAGGTCTATTCGAGGATCGTCGGTTATCTGCGTCCCGTCAACCAGTGGAACAAAGGTAAGAAGGCCGAGTTCCTCCAGAGAAGGACTTTTAGCGTATGCTCATCGGGGGCTTGCTCAAATTCTCTCTGATCGATTATCCAGGCAAAGTGGCAGCGGTAGTTTTCACTCAAGGGTGCAATTACCGCTGCCCTTTTTGCCATAACCCCGAACTCGTTCTGCCAGAGTCTTTTAATACTCCCATTCCTGTTGAAGATGTGATGGCTTTCCTGGCTCAGCGCCGTGGCCAGTTGCAGGGCGTTGTCATTACCGGCGGCGAACCAACCCTCCATGATGATCTGAAAGATGTTATCCGGCGTATTAAAGCCATGGGTTTTTTGGTTAAATTGGACACAAATGGCTCACGGCCTGATATGTTGGTTGATATTTTGAATGAAAAGTTAGTGGACCTTGTGGCGATGGATATTAAATCATCGCTTCAGGGATATTGTAAGGCGACGGGAGTCAAGGCCGACTTAGAATGTGTGAAACGATCTATTGCGCTGATCAAGGCATCAGGTGTGGCGCATCTTTTTCGCACCACGGTTCTTAGGGGGATCGTATCTGAAGAAAATGTTCATCAGATCAAGGCTTTGCTCGAAGGGACAAAAAATTATAAGCTGCAGCGCGGCAATTTGAACGGAAGAGTTCTTAACCGTGATATTCTGGATGGACCGGGTGAATATTCCGATATGGAGTGGGAAAGATTAAAAGGATTGGTTTTTTAAAAAGTCGCTATGAAGAGGCGACGAAAACGAGGAGCATTTTATGAAGATTTTAATTGTCCAGTATTTGCCGGCAGGCGAAAAGTCGAACACAAAGAAGCTTTTGGATACGGCTTTAGATCTATTAAAGACAAAGAAGGCAGATGTTGAAGTTTTAGACTTGGTTAAAGATCCGCCTGATTTCTTTACATCCCAGAGAATAGGTGTTTATTATGAGCGCAATTATGGTGGTCAGAAAGTTTCTGATGAGCGCCTTGCTTTGATGGCGAAGATGGACCGTATGACGTCTCAGCTTAAAGCGGCGGATCTTCTGATCGTGGCATCTCCGATGTATAATTTTTCTCAGCCTGCAGCGCTTAAAGCATGGTTTGATTCAGTTTTGCAAAAAGGTCAGACATGGGATCTTGGCCCTGGTGGTTACACGGGACTGATGAAAGGCAAGAAAGCACTTTTTCTTTCTTCGAGCGGAGGAGTTTATGAGGCCGGGCATCCTTATGAACACTGTGTGAGTTTGACCAAAGTTCATTTGGGGTTTATGGGGTTTGAGCCTGAAGTGATCGCGGCGCAAGGTCTGAACCAGTTTGCTGATAAAGCACCGGCTGTTATCGCTGAAGCTCAAGAAAAAATCAAAGCCTTGCTGTCGCGATGGCTTTAATCTTTGTGGGTGAGTAAACAACGATATTCTTGACAGCCCAAGGGGGTGGAGCTAGACTATTGCCTATTGTTGTACATACAGATTTTTTATAAAAAGGAGATTGATGATGAAGAAATTAATGCTCGCCCCGTTGTTTGCCCTTGTTCTGGCGTTCGCAGCTCACATTCCCGCTGCTCTCGCCCAGGAGAATAATAATGAAGACAAGTTTTCGTTTGGTAAGGTTGTCAATGTCAGCGCTCAGGAAGTCATGGTCAAGGAATATGATTTCGCCAAGGACGCGGATGTTGAGGTTGCGTATACGATTACAGCCGAGACCGAACTTGGTAATGTGAATGCGATTACGGATCTTGCTGCCAATGATGATGTTGTTATTGATTATATGGAAAAAGATGGCAAACGTGTTGTGACGACACTTGTTAAAGAAGATAAGGGTGCGGAAGCGCCTATAGCAGCGGCTGATCCTGTGCCGGCACCTGCGGTTGATGCTGCGGCAGAACCTGTTGCGGCAGCACCTGTTGCAGCTGCGCCCGTTGTAGATGCGCCAGCTGCAGTTGTTGAGGCTCCGGCAGCGCCTGTTGTCGATGCTCCGACGCAAAAATAAATTAAATGAGAGAGTAAGTTCCTGTAAGGGAATATCAAAAACAAGAGACAACGAAAGAGACTCAAATGAACAAAGGTAAAGTGAAGTGGTTCGATCGGAAAAAGGGGTATGGTTTTATCACCACATCCGAGGGTAAGGATGTTTACGTGCATTATAGCGGCATTCAGGCTGATGGTTTTAAGTACTTGGTTGATGGTGAAGAAGTCGAATTTGAAGTGCAGGAGGATTCTCGCGGTCCTAAGGCCGTGAATGTCGTCCGCCTTAATCCACCGCCCGAGAAACCGCGCGCGAAGTACGAAGCATAAGTTTTTTAAGTCGGCGGGATTTTTTATAATTCCTGTGGCTGTAACGGATAGTAAAAGTTTAAAAAAGACGAGGGTCTAAAAAGACCTTCGTCTTTTTATTTCTTTAAATATGTTTGCCGTTCCTGATCGGGAAAACGTTCGATGGCATAACGCAGCATGGTGCGGGGCATGAAGGTGTGACGGGAGTTTAAGAATTTTTTGAGCACGCTCATGTTACGTTTGCCCGCTTCCCGGAGCATCCATCCGGTGGCTTTATGAATGAGGTCTTCTTTATCGTGCATGAGCGTTTGTGCGATCCGGAAGGTGTCTATGAATTGTTCTTCACGGATAAAAGCATGCGTGGCAACGATCGCGATACGGCGTTCCCACATATTTTTTGAATGAGCCAGTTTGTTGAGGAGCCCGCGGTCTTTATTTTTGAGCCAGTCACCGATGATCTTGGGTGCTGTCAGGTCAACTAGATCCCAGTTGTTGATATAAAGCGTATGTTTGAGATAAAGTTTGACGATGATCCTTTGGGTGGATATTGTGCCGGTTTGATATTGCTTGATCAAGATAAGGAGTGCGAGCAGTCTGTCTTCATGGACAGGGGAGTGTAAGATTTTGAGGATGGTTTTCAGATCGAGATCTTTGAATCTTCTGGATATAGCGCGGATTTCGGGCACTTTGACGCCGATGAAAATATCGCCCTCACCGTATTGTCCGGCCCCCGTTTTGAAGAATGCGCGCAAGATCTTTGCTTTAGCTGGGCTTGCGCATTGACGAAGGGTTCTTTGAGCGTCAGAGTAAAGCATAAGTTTAATGATTTTAACGTTGTTTGTGGCCTTATTCAAGGGTATGATTTCATATATGAATAAAAAGGTTTTTCTTTTAGGTATGGTCGTAATGGCCAGCTTCTGCTTTGTGCATGTTTGCGTGGCGGAGCCACGGGCAGAGCCACGGGCGGAGCCTAATCAGGTTCTCCTTTTACAAGATGAGAATTCTTTTTTGCAGGATGATATTAAGAAACTTCAAGCGGATCTTATTGATAAGGATAACGCGCTTAAGAAGATCGTGTTGGAGCGGGAGTCTGCACGCTATGATCGTGATGTGGCGATAAAAGAGAAAGAGGCATTTGAAAAGAAAGTCTTTTCTTTGCATAAGATGATCACGGCTCGCGACGATGAAATGGTTCAGAATGTGGAGTTGGCAGTTGTGCCTTACCGTTCGAGGATGGAGGATGCACTCAATGAGTTGAAGATTATGACCATGGCGATGGAACAAAAAAATGTGCGTATGGCTCAGATCATGCAAGAAAATGATGTGCTTCAGAAAAAAATCAGTATTTTGACGGCGGAAAAGCTTTCGTTGTTGCAGTCCCTTAAGAAGCTCGCAGCAGAGTATGATGCATTTAAGCTGGAGGTCAATATCCGGTTGACTGATGCCAAGTCCGGTGAGGAACAGAAGATCAAGGATCTTGAGGTCCGTTTGGCGGCTGAGAAGACCCTGGTTCAGGAAAAGATCGCTCAGGCCAAGAAGCCCTTGGAAGATAATATCGCGGGTATGGAGGCGGCATGTCAAGTCCGCGAAGCAGAAGTGGCACAGAAGGAAAATCTGGCACAGGCCTTACTTCAGGAGAAAGTGCGTAAATTGGAGCAGCGGCTGGTTATTTTGCGGGAGAATTCGGCCCTTGAAGTGAAAAAAGTTCAGGAGGCCTGTCGGGGAGTTTCAAAGGACCCGAAGGCGATCAAGAAATAGGACGTTATGCGCATCTGCTTCATCGTCGGAAAATTTCCGGCGCTTTCCGAAACATTCATTCTCAATCAGATGACAGGCCTCATGGATGCGGGCTGTGACATCCGCATTCTTGCGTCTGAACGCGCTAAAGATGCGGTGGTCCATGAGGATGTTGTGCGTCACGGGCTCTTGTATCACACGCGTTATTTATCGTCCATACCACCCACATGGATCGGTCGTTTTCTGAAAGGATTATTGCTTTTTCCCGTTAAGCTTGTACAGGCGCCCCGTCAGATCTTGTGTTCGATAAATTTCTTTCATTTTGGCCGTGAGGCTTTGTCCCTGGAGCTTTTTTATAAGACACAGGTTTTCCTTGAGGCGCGAGAGGATGATATGGTGGTGTGTCATGGAGGAGCGCAGGGGATCTTGGGTTTGCAGATGAAAGAGATGGGGGTCCTGACCGGAAAATTGGTTACAGTCTTTCATGTTGAAGATCTGGCAGATATGGTCAAGGCCATGATGTCGGAGAAGTTGCAATATCTCTTTGCCCGTGGCGATCTTTTTTTGCCGGTTAGTCTTTATGCCAAAGATAAATTGATCGAGCTGGGTTGTCCTGAACGCAAGATCGTTATTCATCGTATGGGAGTTGATGTGCGGCAGTTTGATGTGACGGCACGGCGCAGGTTCGGGGCGAGTACCCTCAAGATCCTTTCGGTCGCGCGGCTTATTGAAAAAAAGGGCATTGCCTATGCCTTGGAAGCCCTGGCGCTTTTACAGGATATTCCTTTTGAGTATGTCATTATTGGCGACGGGCCTTTGCGTTCTGAGCTTGAGGCCAAGGTACACGATCTGGGGCTTGTCAGGCAGGTGCGATTCATGGGGGCTCAGGATTCCGGAACGATCCGCCGGTGTTTGAAGGATGCGGATATATTTCTGGCGCCCAGTGTGACGACCGGCAGCGGGGAGAAAGAAGGTGTTCCCGTTGTTTTGATGGAAGCCATGGCCAGTGGAGTACCTGTTTTAACAACGGCCAGTGGGGCGATCCGCGAGCTTGTTCAGGACGGGCGTACAGGATTTCTTGTCTTTGAAAAAGATCCGGCTGCTTTGGCGGCGAAATTGCGGGTTTTACGGCAGGCTCCCGAGCATGTGGAATCTGCCGTGCGTGCTGCACGGGACCTCATTGAAGATCAGTTCAATATTGCCCAATTGAATCAGGAACTGCTTAAACTTTTGACCGATACAGCGTATGAGCATTTATGAATGTTAAGTTCTTAGATAATTTTGAGATCGTGGGTGAGACGGCCTGGAATGCGCTTGTGGCCAAGTCTCCGACGAATACGATCTTTCAAACGTGGGCCTGGCAGCGGGCATGGTGGCGCGCACATGCGGGGTCGGGCCGTCAACTTCGTTTGGTCGCTGTTTATGACGGCAGTGAGCTGCGTGTGCTTATGCCGCTTGTTCTGGACGAGCGGGTTTTACTGTTTATTGGGCATGGGTCGGCGGATCGGATCGATCTGATCTATGATGCCGGGCGTTCGGCAGATCTCTTGGCGCTGCTTATGCCGCTGAAAGCCAGGAATGATTGGGATGAGATCGAGCTGGCCCCCATTCCTGATGCTTCACCGACGTGGCGTTATCTTAAGATCATGGCTGAAGAAGCAGGGCTGTTTCCGTTATCTATATTTAAATATTCATTATGGGGCCTTCATCTGGAAGGACGCGAAGACCGGATGCGCCGTTTTCTTCATACCGGTGTTCTGGCCAAGCATGCCAGTATCTTGGCATCCAAAGGGAGAGTATTCGCGGCGCATGATCCGGCGCCGGTGGCAGCATCGTTGCCTTGGAAAGAATTCTTTATTCAGCATATCCATCGTTGGGCTTTGCGCAGCGATCCGAGTCTCTTTATATCGCGCGCTCAGCGTGATTTTTACCGGAAGATTGCTGAGGACGCATCTTTGAATCCTGCAATGGTATTCACAGTGCTTAATCTTAATGACAGACCAGCAGGATATTCTTTGGGCTTCATTCATGAGAATGTGTTCTATGCGTGCGTATCCTCATTTGATATCACTTTAAAACGTTTTTCTCCGGATGATGTGTTGTGGCGTGAGATCGTGGCCTATGCCTTGGCGCATAGATGCCGCGAGGTTGTTTTTGTTTCTTCAGAAGAATCAGCGGTTAAGCATTTCTCAGACCGGACAGGCACGGCACGGATGATCCGTATTTTTCGTTCTCGCCGTGTGCAATGGTTTGCAAAATTCGGTCGTTGGGCAGGTAAGGTGCCGTTGGCAGCTGGTATTCAGATTTTGGGGGGTGCTTTGGGGCGGGTTTTGATGGCGCTTTTCAAGCGTAAAAAGATCGTTCAACAGATGCGTCAAAAAACAAATGTCGAGCCGTGTTGCAGACGAACTTTGATCACGCGACCAGAAATTGAGCTTCTTAGGCGTTTGAGGCCTGAACTTAAAGACATTCGCTTGTTGGACATAGGCATTGGCAGTGGCAATACGAGTATTTATTTTGCCCCTGCCGTTAAGCTCTATCACGGGTTTGATCATGTGCAGGATATGGTCACGGCGGCCAGGCAGTCTTTAGATGATCAGGTGAGCGCTGATGATATCTTTCTTGCTGATGCGCGCGCGATGGGCTTTGCGGTTGACGGATCCTATGATCTCGTCCTGTGTAGCGGTGAACGGATTGATGAGGTGTCTTTGGAAGATCGTATCCAGATCCTGAAGGAAGTGCATCGTGTGGGTCGTGAGGGGGCTTGGTTTGGTTTTTCATCGCGCAATCTTCAAAGTCTGAGGCCTTGGGTGGGTTTTGGGATGATAGACTTCCTGCGCCGTTTGCACCGAGGCTTGCTGATGGCCGTGGCTAATCCGGGTCTCGCACGGTTGCGTCATCATGCTTTTGCTGTCCTTTTTGATGAGACCTGGGGTTATCAATTGCCCGTGCATTATGTGACCCCTAAAGAGCAAGTCCGCACTCTCAAGCAGCTTGGGTTTCATGATGTTAGGGTTTTATCGACGAGAACGGGGCTGGAGGTGCGTGATTGGCGGCGTTGGGATAAGTTGATCGACGATACCATTTATTATTTATGCCGGGTGTAGTTAAGTCCTGTCAGATAGTTTTGACAAATAGAAAACGGGTGATATTATAAATCACTAAATGATTTCCGAACTTAATACTAGGAGGATGTATGAATAAGGTTGCGTTAATGGGAATGTTCATGGGCGTTTGTGTTCTGGGAACAGGCTTCGTCTATGCTCAGGCAGCGGACAAAGTTGTTGCTGATGGCATGAAAGTGAAATTTGATTATACCCTTATGGTCGGCACAGAGCAGGTTGAAACGACCCAGGGTAAACAGCCGCTCGAATATGTTCATGGCAAGAAGATGCTTATTCCGGGTCTTGAGAAAGAACTGGTTGGCATGAAGGCGGGCGATGCCAAGACTGTTATGGTCACGGCTGAAGATGCGTATGGTCCTGTTCGTCCTGAAGCGTTGCGTGAGATCGAAAATGAGAAGTTGCCTAAAGACATCACGCCTAAGGTTGGTATGGTGCTTGAAATGCAGGATCCTGAGGGGAATGCTTATCCGGCCATTGTCAAGGAAGTTAAGGATAAGACATTCGTTCTTGATTTTAATCATCCTCTTGCAGGCAAAGAACTTAAGTTTGATGTGAAGATCGTTTCTGTCGAAGAAGCTCCTGTGGTTCCTGAAGCGCCAGCGACACCGGTTCCTCCGGCTCCCGTAGCGCCTGAAGTGAAGAAATAACGCTTTATAGGGTTTATTGTAAAGGTTGTATTTATTCCCCTTGGCCGGGTCACTGGCCAAGGGGAATTTTATTTAATCCCGGATTAAATGAAGAGAAGGCAAGACCTTGACAAATAAGGTTTTGTCGTGCATACTTTCCAGGTCTGATTACATCCTTTGACATTTTATACGAGCATAAACCCTAAAAATGCAGGAGTTGGGTCATGTTTTATTTTTCTATGGACATCCTTTATGGGGTGATCTTAAAGAGGTTTTTGTGTCTTTTTATCGGCACAGCGTTTATTTTTACAAGTATTATTCCGGCCAGTTATGCTCAGGCTGTATTCAATTTGCCTGAGCCTGGTCAGATGGTTGCCTTATCTGAAGTGTTTGCACCGGTTGTACTTAAAGGCATGTCAATCCATCCTGAAGATCCTCTTTTGTTTGATTTCATTGTAGATAATGGCCATACCGGACTTAAAGGACAGGCTTTGACGAATGAAACGACCAAGCTTGTTAAGTACTTTTTGGCCGGGCTTGCGGTTCCTGAGACGGACCTTTGGGTTAACCTTTCTCCTAAAGAAAAAGACCGTATTATGGCCGATGACCTTAGTCATACAGATGTGGGGCGGGATATGCTCGCGCAGGATTATATGCTCAAGCAGATCACCTCAACCTTGATGTATCCTGAAGAAGATCTGGGCCGCAGATTTTGGGATCAGGTTTATGCCGAGACTTATCAGAAATTGGGTCATGTCGATGTTCCTGTTGATTCGTTCAATAAGGTATGGATCACCCCTGATGAAGCGACGGTTTATCAAAATGGCAACAAAGCTTTTGTTGCGGGAGCTCATTTGAAGGTCATGCTCGAGAGTGATTATGAGGCCGCCAAGATGGGTGATGCCGCTGCCGTTGATGCGACACAGGAACTGGCCAAGCAGGTTGTGCGCGATATTATTTTGCCGGTCTTAGAGAAAGAAGTGAATGAAGGCAAGAATTTTGCGCCTTTGCGTCAGGTTTTTCAGTCTATGATCTTGGCTGGGTGGTACAAGAACGCACTTAAAGCCAGTCTTCTTAATCAGGTTTATTCAAATAGCAACAAGGTAGACGGCATCGATATTGCGGAAAAGAATGCCAAACAAAAAGTGTATGCCCAGTATATGGAAGCGTATCAGAAGGGTGTTTACAACTATATTAAAGAAGAGCTGGATCAGAATACCGACGAGATTGTCGCGCGCAAATATTTCTCGGGTGGTCAAAACCTTATTGCAGCAGTAAATCCAAAAGATGATGGTGTCGCTGAGGATGTTAAATCTACAGGTGAGACAACGACTGTTTCGTATTCTATGCATCCGATCAAGAAAAAGGATAAATCTGAAGATAATAAGGAACAGGTTAAGAAGATTTTTACGGACGAGTATTTAAAAGGGCTGCAATCCTGGGGGTATGGTTCAGAATCCGGGCGTGTGACACCTGAAGGCCCGCTGAATTCGTATGTTTTTATGGGGCCGGATGGCCAGAAGTGGCTTTTATCCCAGCTTAATACGACGAAGACGGTTTATACGTTAAGAAACTAGACAACACGTGTGGTTATGATTGAAATAAACTATGCATCGAATAGAACATTTACAT
>CAJBYM010000034.1 GCA_903959815.1 Candidatus Omnitrophota bacterium | reverse complement strand
GGTGTTATTATAAAACCAACATGAACACCTAACTATGAAAGGAGAATGACATCATGGCCGTTAAGAAAGCCAAAAAGAAAGCTCCTGCCAAGAAGGTCGCGAAGAAGAAGAAGTAATTTTTCTTCACTCATTTCTTGGGAAGCCCTCTGTGCAAACAGGGGGTTTCTTGTTTTCGGAAGGATTCTTCCGAAAACATCCCGAAGGCTACCAGGTCGCCAACAGCGACCGGAGCCGTAGCGGATCTTTCCCCTAACAAGAAATCTTCCGAAAACATCCCCTCTTCTATTCTTCCGAAGAGAATCATGAAAATACTTTTGCATCTTCACCTCGAGATGTTATTATACAAATAATTCAACAGCTCTTTCGTGGGAAAGAGCTCAACTGATGAAAGGAGAAACAAATCATGGCATGCTGCACTAAGAAATGCACAAAGAAAGCAACAAAGAAGGCCCCTGCGAAAAAGACCGCAAAAAAGAAGAAGTAATTCTTCTTCAATGTTTGCCTTAAAAGATCCCCTGGATTTCAGGGGATTTTTTATTTCTTAAGTTCCTGATCTTCCTTGGATTCACCCTTCAAAGCAACATTGAATTCACGGATGGCCTTACCAATAGCAGCCCCGATCTGCGGCAAACGCTGAGCGCCAAAAAGTAAAAGAACAACAACAGCAACAAGAATAAGCTCGCCTAATCCGATACGCCCCATAAGATCTCCTTTTAAAAGTTTAAGTTTATATTATCAAAACAACCTGCTGCCGGGAAGCAATGCTTATGCAATTCAGAAATTTAACATAAGATATTTGTTTCTCGACGAAGACGGGGCATCTATGGCCGGGATCATATGTCTGCGCAACCTCTCCCGTGTGACATCAACGGTATCTGCAAGAGACGCAAAAAGGGCCTTGTACCCATCGACCTCCTCACGATCCTTATGCGCCCTCTCTAAAGACTGTGCCAAGAAGTCTCTTTTTTCACGCAAGATATTACGGAATTCTTCGGCTAATAAAGGATCTGTCAAAGAACGCTCCAAATATCCGATGGCTTGACGATAGATCTGTTCGGTTTGAATAAAAGACTGACATGATGCAAGCTTAAGAATGATCAGTTCACGCTCAGCCTCATCCAAAAGATCCATATCTGCCAAAACCCGAACGGTTACAGCAACGCCGGGCAAAGATAACTTTTCAAGATCAGCCGGCGTCGCACGTGCTGATGCATGGAACTTGCCCAGAATCTCATGCCACTGGCGAAGACATACCCGGCGCACAGAGATGACTTTTTGTTCAAAGGTCGTCTCGGGAAGACGCTCTTCACATTTGTCATTGGAAAGAACCTTTTCTCCTGTCAGATCCACAATACTATCCACATGCTTCTTATCAAAACCCAATCGCACAAGTGACTCACGCACGACATGGATCTTGCGACGGCCATCTTCGAGTGAAACTTGCGCATCAATACCCATCAACATCTCCCAAGGCTTGCTGCTGTTCTGGCATATCCGCATCGCCGCGACAAGACCTTTATTTTCATTCCTTTGAAGACACTCCCATTTCGACTGGTTACTCAAACGCTCACTTCGCCCTTCAATCGAACGACTGATGCCCTCCAGCCTCGCCTGTTCGATCCCCAAACGTTCATACGACGTCATTCGATAATGTTTGACCACATCGGCAAGCACGGGGCTCGCATACTCAAGGAGCACCAGCGGATGGTTGAGCGACACAAGGCTTTTATAATCCCTGTCCTTATGCAACTGCTCAACAAGATAGGTATCAAAGGCCTTGTCCATATCACGCAAACCTCGCGCACGCATCAGGACATCAGCTCCTAAAATATTAACCTCAGAAATAAGCTCCATATTCTGCTGATGATCCACGCCTGGCGTCTGAAAATAATAAGCCTGGCGATCACGGCCCAAGGCTTCACGCAAAGCGGTATCAACGGGTCGGACATGCTCAAAAATATCGGCCCGCGCCAGCGGGATACCCCCTGCGGCAACAATGAAAACTATACCAACACAAAAAACGTCTTTCATGGCCGGACCTCATCCGATAAAGACGCACCCACCTTCTGCAGAATTTCTTGTGCACGTGCCAACTTCTCCAGACGATCACGATGCCAGCGAAGATATTGCAACGCGGTCTGTTCATTCGGATCATCAAGAAGATCCATCACAACTTGTGGCGGACGATACCCGGGTTCAACCCACGTTGATACCGCTAAAGCACGCCCCTTCTTGCAGGCCTTGGCACCAAAATAATCAACCATGGTCAAATGAAAAAGATCCTCTCCCGCCTGGGCAGACGTCATCATGCCGAAAAAGATCAGAATAAGCAGCACTCTTTTTTCCGCCAATAAACCCATACGTACCGACCATCCCTGGACCGTGTCCCATGCTCCCAAAGAACGGGGTTTTCTCCCACAGACATGCAGCGGCTCACAGCCGGGGACACAAGCTGCATCCTGTCATATCTAACACTCGGCCAAAACAAAACCGGCGAGATCACCCGATGGATCACCGGCGGTTTAAACGATGCGACATCCACTGCCCGAAATGCTGCCATCGCTGAGCCCACAACCTCACTCGCATGGATAACAAATCCGGTGCGCGGATAAAGAGCCCCCCATGTTCCCACACATAAACCCGGCAGCATTGGACCAAAACGATCACACAAGGCACCTCTGTTCTCTATCATTTTGGCTAACGGATGATCTTTTTCCGAACAGGCCGTTCGCCACTCGGGACCATCCTGCTCACTGAGATAACTCAAAACTCCCCCAAGATCTGGCATTCCTTCACACGGAGCCTCAACTGCCAAAGAAAATGCATCAGAAAAAGGAAAACCGAACACATGCACCTCATTCATTTGCAAGCTTGTGGTATCTGCCTGCCCAGACGACCCCGCCCCATCCTCAGGCTTTGCCGAATGTTGTACCAAAGACCGCACCCACGGCGCATATTCCACAACCCCTGATTCTCCGGGTCGCTTAACTGTTTCCACCAAAAGCACCGGCTGCCAATAACGCACCTTGACGCCAACGAAAGGCGGCGTATTCCTGCGACAAGCGCCGATCACGCTGAAATTCACACACGACCAATCCGCACGTGCCGCAAGTATAGCCGCACTTTCCGCACCTGATGATGCCGCAGAATACCCGCATATCATCATGCCTATCAAAAAAGAAAACACCCTACGCATGGATGATCCAGTTAACCGCCATCGACGGCTGAATGATATTATGTGCTGTACCACCCCCGACTGATGCTGAATTTGCCGCATGATTGATCGAATGGGCATTGCCATAACTGCCTTCCAACTCACCATTCCCGGAACCATTCGGATTTAACGTTGTTCCTAAACTGTGCGTATGCGCCGGCATTTCTCCTACCGTCAAAACATGCTTCTCTTCACCAAAAGTTCCTCCCATATTCCCGGCCCATGCACCCGTGATCACATGAGCTGCCACACCCCCCATATTGTCCAATCCCACAACAGTCCGGCCGCGCAAGTCCGGAAGATTAAACGTGGTCGTGCCATTGCCGGCGCCATACGTTGTTCCGATCACCGCGAAGAGCGACGCACGATCAACACGCGACACAGCCGCACCATCACACACAAGCCATCCATCAGGGATTGCCACCGAAGGCCACGGGATCATGGCTCCAACGGGTACTGACGCCAAAGCAACCCCCGGCGGAGTGACGCTCATCTTCACAACAAGGCCATCGACCGTTGACATGGGTAAAAGACCAGCGACAACCTGCGTCATGGTCTGAACAACACTTGTACTCACCTGAAGATTAGAGCCGTTAAGTTCAAGGATATAAAAATTCCCAAAAGGATTCTTTCCTTCCCAATCACTGTCCAAAAAACCAGACGTTTTAAGCACCTGAAGATCATTCGGCCAGCTGTTCTCTTGAACATAATAAACCCGACTGGCTTCCGCGATCTGCGAGATCTCCAGGGCTGTCTTACGCGATGCCTCGATATGCAAAGAACGCACAAAATTCGGAATGACCGCACCGGCAAGGATCGCGGCCAACACAACAACCAGCGAAAGCTCGATCAGTGTAAATCCTTTCTTACCCTGGCGGATGCCATGATTATTATGGAACATAAACATTCCTTTTCTCATAAACAAGCCTGGCCGCCTGCCCCTGCATACGACTTGTCGATAAACGAACACGATCTTTCCCTTCTACGCCATAAACCACAACATGCGCTCCTTTAAACGATCGACCCACAACCCCCAAAGGCACATCGGTCTCAACCCAAATACGCTCGGCATTGGATGCGATCATAAAAGGATAACCCCATACATTATTAAACTGATCCTCGGGTAAAAGGCCCTGCAATGCGTCCAACGAAAGGGGCCACCCCCCATGGAGCACATCGTATTGCCGGCAGGCCTGAAGGATCGCCATCATGTCAAGAAGCGTGCGTTGACCGCGCGCGCACGCTATCATCTTTCCTGATGCAACGGCGACCCCTCCTGCCAGAAGCAAAGCGAGCACAAGCCCCCAGGATAATTCCCATAAACTCGATCCACAAAAGACTTTCTTCAAAATGTAGCCGTCCACTGCTTATTTACCGTGTCATAGCTGATCGCCTCTGCCTTGGCGTTAAATGCATGGGTCAGATCTGTCGCGGCATCAGATGGAACATTGGCCAAAGAAATATCCACTCGTGTATTATCTGATGAATTCACCGACACCGCATAATCACCGCCGAACCCATTGGCACCTGAGGGATCAAAATTATTAGGCAACAAACCCTCTGTCTTAAGGGCGGCAATACTAATACTGCTATACGTCAGGTTGGGCGGTGTCAGATAATTATGCGACGCCAAACGTAAATTATCGATTGCCTCTGTCTCACGCTGAACCCTCACACGACCCATCATCCCGCCTCCGGCCGCCACAACCCCAACGAGGATCGCGATCAACCCGACGGCAATGGCAAGCTCCATCAATGAAAAACCTTTATTCCTTGTCTTCATCATCCACCCCCTTGTTTACTGTTTTAATGCCCCGATCTGCGTGAGATTCGCATAAATAGGCTTAAGAAAAGCCAGCGCCATGGCCATAATGAATACGCCGCAAATACCGAGCATCAACGGCTGAAGTGCGCCCACCAGAATGCCCACACGCGTTTCAAATGATCGGTAATATAACTTGAAAACCCTTTCGCAATAATCATCATAACGTCCCATTTCCTCACCGAGCCTGACGGTTTCAATGACGAGCCGTGGAAAATATTTGGTCGCGATCAAAGCACCCGAGAACGTATGCCCTGCACTCAAATAGGCACGTGACCTTTCCATCTGAAACCCTGTCCCATCATTAACAGACAAAGACACTGCCTGCAAAGCTACGTCCAAAGGAATCCCGCTTTTTAAAAGAATAAACAATTCAAAAAAGCACACACTGATCTGAAGATCCTTGAGAATAAGCCCCAGCAAAGGAAGGCGCAGCAGAAAATCAGCCCAACGCCTGGGCTTATGCCGAACAAAGATGACCCCTACCATGGCTGATATCAACAATCCTCCCAATAAAGGGAGCCAGCCTGTTCGCACACAAGAACTCAGAGCCAACATCCCGCGCGTCAATGGTTCCTGTAAAGCTTCTGACGGCAAAAGCGGCGCAAGCTGCGGCACAACCACCTGAGAAACATAAATCAAAGCACCCAACAAAAACACCAACACACACGCAGGATAAATGAGTGCCCCCAAACACTTGCCTTTAAGGTCGCCTGAAAATTTAAAATGATCAGCTAGAAGCCCCATCACAAGCGGCAAATGCCCTGCTTTCTCACCGGAGCTGATGACATGAACTGCCAAACGGGGAAAGCTCTTGGTATTTTCCATGGCCTGCGCCAAAGACTTACCGCTCACAAGATCTTCAGAGATCTTGCCGCATGCACCTGCCAATTGAACATCCAAAGAACTCTCTTTAAACGTCAAAAGAATAGGATTAAGCGCGAGACCGGCCGTAAGCATATTGGCAAAGTCCCTGAAAAAGAATGCCAGTTTATCCGACCGTATAGCGCCGTCTGATAAGGCATGCTTCAAAGACGCCATCACATCAAGATCAAGTGATACAAGCATGAGCTCTTGATCTTTTAGCCGCAGCACTACTTCCTGACGAGATCCCATTTCAATTCCCGTAACCTCGTGTGCCAATGCATTAACCGTTCTATAATGCCAAATCATCAACCCACCACCCTTGCGGCTTCTTCCGTAGAAATGATCCCCTCACGCACAAGCCGCGCAGCATCTGCCCGCATACTGAAAGACGGCTCCCGATCCTTCATCTTCAAGAAGATCTCATGCACCAATCCCTGTTCGATCATAAACCGTATCTGATCATCAATAAAAAGCGTTTCAGCAACCACTGTCCGTCCGTTAAAACCTTCAAAACATCGATCACATCCCCTCCTATCCGCATGATGAACGATCGTTCCCGTACCACTGATAAACACACGCTCGCCTTCAGGTAAAGATGACGGCGTAACAAACTCTTCCCGACGGCAATAAGAACAAAGCTTGCGCACCAGCCGCTGGGCCACAACACATATGAGCGTATGGGCAATACAGCTGTAATCCACACCAAGATCGCGCAAACGCAAAATCGCACTGGCAGCGTCATTGGTATGAAGTGTCGAAAAAACCCGATGACCTGTAATGGCTGCGCGGACGGCTTCCGATGCGGTCTTTTCATCACGGACTTCACCAATCAACATAATATCCGGATCATGGCGCAAAAACGCGCGCGCAACCTGATGAAAATCATGACCCTTCTTAACATCGACAGGAACCTGGGTCGCCAAAGGCAAACGGATCTCTACCGGATCCTCCACGGTAACCGCCTTAATTCCCGGACTTTTGACATGGCCCAACATGGCATAAAGGCTTGTGGTCTTGCCACAGCCTGTTGGCCCCGTTAACAAGATCATGCCGTGGGGCTTTTGAAGCGCGCGCTTGATGACATGCCAATGTTCCGGGGCATACCCAAGATCCTCAAGCGACACGGCACTGCGTGTCTTATCCAGAAGCCGCAACACCAAAGACGACCCGTTGATCGACGGAATATGAGATAAACGCACATCCACTTTCCTGGATCCCACCACATGATCAAACCGCGCATCATGAAAACGCATGAAATCTCCGGCGCTAATTTCAGCCCGGTTAAAAAAAATATTCACCAGACGTGGATTCTCTTTAAGCGGAAATGAACGATGAAAGCGCAAGACACCATCCATGCGCACCCTTACTTCAACCACTTTCTCGGAAGGTTCAATGTGAATATCACTCGCACCCATAGCGACAGCTTCATCCAAAAGCATCCCTGCAGCATCCACCACACCTGAAACATGTGACGGCGTGACAAGAGACCCTTCCTGCTTCTGATCTGTCCATGCATCCATGATCATACGGGGTGGCGACACAAAAAATTTTACCCGGTTTGCTAATAAAGCAAGGATATGATCCGTCGCGATCGTGTCATATGGATCGCTCAGCACACACGCGGCACCATCGACAGAAACAACCGGAAAAATAGCATGCTGGCACAAGAACGCCTTCCCTAATATAAGGACCATTTCCGTATCAAGGATAAACTCCCCCTCAAATACGGGCCAACCAGACTGCTCCGCCAACGCACGGACAAGATCCTGATCATTCAAAAGGCCATAATCACAAAGGATTGATCCAAGGCGCTCACGCTCCTCCAAAGCCCCTTGAACCGCCAGCGCCAAAGACAGAGCGCCAGGTGTTATGAGCTGCTTATTGATCAGAACAGAACCAAGTTTCTCAGATATCATCGAATATACAGCCTTGATTTGTTTTTTAGACAACATAGTGTTGTCTTATTCACAACTTATACGTCATAATTGATAATACTGCAAGCATTATTTTGATGTGCGATCAAAATATGAAGCAGAGGTATAGATTATTTTTGCGAAAAATTCTTAGTGTTGGATTGTGCCTTGCAAATAACCTGCAAGGTCTTTTAGAGGAGAGATCTGGATCGATACCGGAAGAAGGCCTTCGGCACTATCAAGTGTGGACGAAGCGCCAGCACCTGCACGCGCAACCGCCGGACCATGCTCAAGATCCAGTTGAAGATTCTTTTCATTAAGATCAATGCCGCCGAAGATCTCCCCTTCAGGCGCAAGAGTGACATCAATGCCCAGCTCTGGTTGTAAATTCTCTGCCGCAAGAAATCTCAACTCAATTTCTACAAAACTCACACCCCGATGATCTTCAACATTGCGCACATCAATACTTCCGCCTTCAATATTGCTCATAACAACAGCATTAAAAGGAAGGCTCAAACCACCAAACGTAAGATTTTCCCTTTTGGGATCATTCAAAAAGACATTCTTTACGCCCGGTACAAAATCAGATGCCAATAGATCGATCTGCCGTAGCTCGCCATTTTTCATGGATACTGTCTTTTTACCCACCCTGCCAGGATTATTGATCTTTAAAATAATATTATCCTGCCCATTGATCTGGCGCCTCTCAAGGCGATAAGAGATCCTAAGATCATCTTTGGTAAGCCCCAAAGCGCGTTGTTCGCGGATCGCGTCCATTTGAGATATAACCTTATCGTTAAATTCCAATTGCTTCGGACCTAAATCGATGCCCGTATTAATCTTATCCAAGATAGCCACAATGTAGGGACTCTGGATAAAAAGTTCATCCCGGCTCATGGTCTTCAATTGTGCCAATGTCAGGCCTTGTGTTACCGCCTGTTGTTCAACCCATTCAAGGATTTCCCAGGCCCACTTTTGCTTGACAACGATCCCCACGCCATTTTCTTTGAACCTCTCTAAAATAAGCCATAAGAGATCCGGCGGAACAGATTTTATGTCCCAATCCCCGCTCTTAAACAGAAGCGTCGATCCCTGATACTCTTGCGTATCATCACTTTTAACTTTAAATTTGCTTTCAGAATCTTGCAGAAAATCTGATAACGAGATATTTCTACCCGAAACATAGACCGCGCTTTCGCCGATAGTATTATTAGCGATGGATCTTAAATATTTCACCATCGGCCGAGCATTGTTTTCACGAACTCGTGTAACCGTATTTAAAACCTGAACGAACATCTCATTCCCAGGATTATTTTTCATGAATTCTTTTAACTCAGGTGCACTCAATTCAGATACGATCGTATCAAAATCATTAAGGAACTGGACCATCCCTGCCGCTATGTTTGCATCCCATGATCTCATCGACGTCCCAGTCATCCATTTAAGAGCATCTTCCCGCAAAGCGTGCACCTGATCTGATGGCGCAATCTGGCCTATTTCAAGATCAGACTCGATCTTACGCACCCTATCCAATAAAGAATTATATTGTTTGGAGAAAATATAAATATCGCTTACAAATTTCTGGATCTTAGCCTCCAACCACGCATGCGCCGGATCTGTAAACACATCCTCTTCTAAAAGCAAAAGATGATTGCAATAATTAAAAAACGTTGCTACATCCAAAGGCCCTCCATGCGAAAGGAGCAGTATCCCGTAAAGAACAGCAATCATGCGGCGGATATCACGGTCTGGGATATAATTGGGACGCGTGGTTTCAGCCTGCCCCAGCGCAACCTGAACGACCTGAAGTGCCTCTTGCGGCAATTCTTCATCAGAAAAATTATCTGTGATCTCTGTGTAATCAGGCGTCCAGGCCTTTGATCCACCGGAGAAATATTTCCGCGGCAAAACTTCTTGCGTCAACGGATCTGTCTCTTCCTTGACATAATTGAAAGCGCCCTTACGAAACGCCTCAAGATAACGCTCATAAATAGCTTCATTCACCGACGGTGCATTCACATCAATGCCACCCATCTTGCCCTTATCCGCATACGAACGGCCCAGGACCGATGACTTTAAGGCCGTCTTGAACCACACCGCCAGGATCTGGGCATCATAGATCTGCCGCAGCTTGGCGAACTGCCGGCCCTCATTAACTTCTTTCTCAATGGCAGGAATAATGACCGAACGCATGATCTGTTTTGTTAATTCGGAAGATGGGACCGATGGAGGTAATGGTTGTGCCTGTGAGTTTTGTGCAAGGTAATCAGATTCCAGCATAACTTTCAGGTGACTTTTTAAAATAAATCCTGTCATCCCGTTCTCATAAACCTTCGCTTTATCTGGCGTGATCCAAACTTTATTGAACGTATCCACCGGAATATCCGTGACACCAAAACGCTCTTGGGCCTGCTGATAGACCTGATCCCAGAAACGCTTGCCCAGATCTTTTTCCGGATAAAGAAGCGACGCCGTCAACTGCTTGAGCAGATAATCCTGGGCCAGAAGATCCCGACCCATTTCTGTGGTGCCAAACTTCTCAGGAATGATCCTGTCACCTTCGTAAGGCGACAAATTGACCCACATCTGATCACTGGATAGCGTCAACGCCGAAAGAAAATAGGATACAAGGCTGCGCACATTAGCCTCGGAAACAGCCTCAGCAGATTTATCCTGGCCAGACGTTAAAACAAATTCCAGGCGCAAACCAGAATCAGTATCCAAAAGACGAACACCTTTAAGTGATGCAGGTAAAAAAGATTCGGAAGGCCCGGTCATCACACCCGGAACAGGCAAGAGCGCAGCAAAGTCCGCGGCCATGACCGGTGAACCCATGGCCTGAAGCAGGAATGCGCATCCTAAGAAACTATGTAATAGTTTTTTTAATATCATATATATCCACTCAAACTTGCAGAAAGCATTACATATAAACAATACGTATACAATCCAAAAAGTTCTATTTGGGCATTTTTCTTTAGAGAATTCGGAGATTTGCGAGAATTTATCGGACTTTAAGGCAGTTTTACCTGACCATCCCAAGAAAATTCACAACATCCTCTATCGGTTTAATCCCTACGATCACGCCCTGCACACCCGCCGCATGGGTCAACATGTCCTCAAGTGCTTTGTTACTCACAACACCTGTTGCCAGCTGACCTTGCCTCTTTACTTTAATATTTCGCGCATCAATACCACCATCGTATGCGGCATAATTATTTGTCGTTTGGGTGCCGTTAAGTTGCTGCTCAAGCGCGATCGAAAGATCTTCAATGAAGCGTTCCATACGCCCTTCTTCTTCAACTATCGTTGCCGCACTGTTCTGAACGCTCTTGATCCAGTCCGCTAATAACGCATACGACTCCAGGCCATCGAACAATTTCTCCAAATAATCCTGATAATCCCCGTCGATATAATGTTTTAAGAATGCATCATAACCAAACTCGGCCTCAAGTTCATTTTTTCTTTTCACAAAACTTTTTAATCCTTTGATCTTGCCGGACACTTCAGGGTCTGCACGATACATGCCCCTGCCAACGACCTGAAATCCAAAACTCTCCATCACACCGTCGCGCCCTGATACAAGAATGCCCTGCATGGCCTCGCGGTCTTTAGCAAGGCTTTGCATGATGCTGATCAACACGTCTTTATCCTGCCGCGCCTCAGACTCACGACGCGCCAATACTTTTTCATACTGCCGCATATAACCTGCAGAAGTAATGCGTCCTTCCATAATGCGAATGATCCGTGGTGTCAACGCACCTCCCTGATAAAAAACATCCGCTCCCTGCTGCCAAAGTTTCATGAACGGCGCAAACACAGTATCTCTCCAAGACAGCGATGTATCTTCTTTAGGCATAACCGTATTGCCTTCGCCGGGATTATTGTATTCCCACACCCCCAAAGCCGCATTGAATGTGGCCACCATGGGAATGCCCTGATCTGCAATAACACCCTCGCGAAAACTTCCTGTGCCCACAAAAGCCCCTGTGGCAAGTTCCTCTGAATATTCCGCAGCTCCTGTATGATCATCCGAATCCTGGATCATAAGATCGAGCGCCGGCAGGATAACTGCTTTCTGTTCAGGAGAAATTTGATCCACAAAGAAAAACTGTCCGGGGAATTTGGCCGGATCAGCCGCTTTTGCTTTAACAATGTCCCTCTCAAGCTGAACTAACCCCCACTTAAGCTCATCACTTTGCGGCCCCTGATACCGGCCTCCTAAAAGGACAACATACCCCAGTTCCATAAGGCGCCAAATATTCTCATTCGTATACGCACGCTGTCTTCCGGCCTTTTCAGGCACCAAACGCCTGACGTACCCGGTTAAAGGCTTGTCCAGATCCAACTGAACAACATTGCCCGCTGCCGTTCTAAATCCTTCCAGGGCATTAACACGCTCTTTGCATGCACGCTTGGTCAAGGCATTCTCTTGTGCCGTGGGCCTGTCATAATCAGCCTCTGGAGAAAAAACACCCTGCTCTTTCAATTTAGAAAATTCTTCCCGATAAACCCTGGATAATTTGGTTGTATCTGCTCCATTGGTCAACGCGGTTAAATCAGAATCCGGATCCCAGACGACCACATCATCGCGATGTTTATTACTCACAGCACCTGCCCAATGAGCCAGACGCACACCTCCGCTGGTATGATCAACACCAGGCCTATTCTTGGCCCTAAATGCGTTCAAAAAGAAATCTTTGATCCCGCACATGTGCTTGAGAAACGTTTTCAAGCCCCATTCGACACTATCATTGCCACCCCGATTGCCATAAGTATGCGTCGTATACCCCCAAAAAACATCCTTGATCAATGGATCTGTTCCAAACTGACTCATGGTCACAGCCTGCAATGGCCCAAACTGCCCGTCATTACCATGCACGACAGCCGGTCTCCAATCACTGCCCATTTTCTGTCTGCGTTTTTGTTCAAGCCGCAAGATCAATTTGGCACTGGCCATATTCAAAAAAGACATGGATTCTTCTTTAGTGACCGGATTCTGGCTCTCCATATAATGATAAAGCATCTTCGTATAAAAAGATTCTCCTGCCGCTTTGGTATCAATATCACGAAAAAGATAAACCGGAACACCATTCATATCCACAGCGCTGGCGATCTCGACCTTAACTTCACGCACACTCCCGTCAGCCGCTCCGACATTCATCGTAAACTTATCAAAATTCTCATTAAAATCACTCAACCGTGTCAGCTCTGTATCCTTGTAATCCAGCACTTCACCATTAGCCCTACGCTGATACCATGGCTGGATAAGCACGGTATCTGCTCCAAGCTGTTTTTCTCCATTGGCTTTATTCTGCATCACTTCGCCCAAGCCACCCTCGGCGGGATAAACCTCTGCCGCAACATTGTAGATCGCACGCCCCGCCAAATGCGGCACGCGCTGCTTAAACCATCCCTGGGGAACACCATTCATGAGTAGTATCTTGTCCACCAGTTCTGTGCGCTGCTGACCATCGTATTTTTCCTTAAGCACACGGTAAAGTTCCAATTCCTGAGCTTTGGGCAAAAGCGTGATCGCTTTTAGAACAGGCCACGCGGACTGGATCGGATAAGCCTCTTGGGACGCGACCTGCGCAGAATATTTATCCATGAACACAATAAGACGATCAAGATCAAGCTTCCCCTTCTTCCACAGATCCTTCAATTCTACAAGCATGCTCTTGGGACGATCCAAACTGTTCCAAACCACAGCTGGTTCGAACTCCTCAGCCCCATCGATCTGCACGCTCACACCCACATGCTCCTTTTGCTCATCCACAGTAGACGGGGCTACAGGCTTGCGTCCAACTTTTTGCTCATGAAATCCACCTGAAAAATATTTCTTCGCCACCGGTTCCTGGCTCAGGCGGTCCGTCTCTTCCTTAATATAGTTAAACACGCCCTTCTTGTACGCAGCCATATACTGCGCATAGATCAATTCTTTATTCTTGGGATCACTCAGATCAATGCCAGCAACTTTGCTCCGGCCGGAATAAGCTTTATTCAATACA
The DNA here is from genome assembly GCA_903959815.1 of Candidatus Omnitrophota bacterium. Taxonomy (GTDB): domain Bacteria; phylum Omnitrophota; class Gorgyraeia; order Zapsychrales; family Fredricksoniimonadaceae; genus Fredricksoniimonas. The sequence continues at coordinate 13,989 of CAJBYM010000034.1, read as the reverse complement.
CTTTCTTTAAGGACATCCTGATACCACTGCGCTAGGACCATCGCATAAACGATCTGGCGCAAAGGAGCAAAATGCCGCCCCTCATTGACTTCTTTCTCAATGGCCGGAACAATAACATCACGTAAAACCTGTTTCGTGAGTTCGGCCTCAGGAAGATCCTGTTTCACCGACGTAGAAGCAGCCAAATAATCTGCTTCAAGCATAACTTTCAAGTGAGCCTTGGTGACATAAACCGCATTGCCTTTTTCCACCACAGAGGCTGTCTCAGGAACGATCCAAACCTTGTTGAACACATCAACCGGAAGATCCGTCACGCCGAACTTCTGATAAGCTTCGTCGTAGATCCTGGCCCAAAACGTATGGCCAAGTTCATCTTCCGGGTAAATGAGTGATGCCGCAAGCTGTTTAAGAATGTAATCCTGCGCCAAAAGATCACGGCCAAGCTCGGTCTTAATAAGTTCATCAGGAATGATGCGGTCTTTTTCAACAGGTGAAAGATTGACCCACAGATCCTTCTGGGGCACGGCTAACGTGGCCAGAAAATAATTCACCATGCGCTGAGATTCAGCCTTAAGGATCTCACCGCTTAACTTCTCATCACCCGTATCTACAATAAAGTCAAACCTGAAAGGATCATCTGAAGAAACCACAAGCCCGCGTAGAAGAGCCGGTGAAAACCCTGCGGTAAGAGCAAGCCTGGTACCTGGCTGAGGAAGATTTAAAACTTGGGCATAAGAAAAATCAGGACTGGCAACTGAAGTAAGAAAAAAGGCGAAAAGGACAAGCGAAGAAATAAAACGTCGTAACATGAACGAGCTCCTCATGTGTGTATTTGTTGATAGATAATGACAAATTATGTTAAAGAATGATAGAAGTATACCATCAAAAAAACACAAATCAATAGGCAGTATCAAAAGGTAATGATTTTAATGACGTGCCGCGGTAAGCAGAAAACCCCATTACAATCTTTAGAACTTATGCATTCCTGAGCTGCCCGCAGGCGGCCGCAATATCTTCACCCCGCGGCATGCGGAAAGTCACAATGATGCCACGTTTTTCCAGCGACTCCTTGAAACGCTTGATCTCATCTTCACAAGGCGTTTGATACGCAAATTCCGTGACAGGATTATACGCAATGAGATTGATCTTGCACAGCCATCCTCTCAAAAGACGACCCAATTCATCTGCTGCTTTTTGTGTGCATGTCAGATCCTTGATCAAAATGTATTCGAACGTCACCTGCCGATTAGTATCCTTGGCATACGCACGGCACGTATTCATAAGCTCATTAAGCCGGTACTTGCGATTGACCGGCATGATCTCACTGCGCGTATCATCATCAGCAGCATGTAGTGAAACCGAAAGCTCGATCTGCAGATCTTCCGTGGCCATGCGCTTGATGCCCGGCACAACACCACACGTCGAAATAGTGATCCGCCGTGCCGCGATCTGAAAGGCTTCAGGGGCATTCAAAAGCCGGATAGCGCGCATCACATTCTCATAGTTATCAAAAGGCTCGCCCACGCCCATAAAAACAATATGCGTAACATCCGCTTCTTGACACACGCGCATCGCCCATATCACCTGCCCCAGGATCTCACCCGTCGTTAAATTTCTCTTCCATCCCCCGATACCGCTGGCACAAAAACTGCAGCCAAATTTACATCCCGCCTGCGATGAAATGCACAGCGTCGCCCGTTTCTTTGTGGGGATAAAGACAGTCTCAATCAATTGCCCGTCAAAAAGCTGGAACAGGAATTTACGCGTTCCGTCTTTGGAGTCACGAACATCTTTCTGAATAAGGATCGGAAAGGGGATCTGGGCGGAAAGCTTCTCGCGAAGGGACTTGGGAAGGCTCGTCATCTCTTCCCAGGAAAATTTATGTTTCTTGTAGATCCAATCAAAGACCTGGGCGGCGCGATACGCCGGCTCACCCAGTGTTTTTAACTGCACGGTAAGTTCAGCGAGTGTCAGACTGCAAACATCACTCGCCATAAGTTCATTTCTCGATGGCTGCGCCAACCGCGCTGGCAACCGTAAATTGGCCGACCTTGCGGAATTTCTTATAACGCGCCTCGACAAGTTCATCCAAAGAAAGCGCTTTAAGGCGATTGATCTGCTTTAAGATCGACGCTTTAAGTGTTGCGGCCACTTCGATCGGCGCATAGTGTGCCCCGCCCAAAGGCTCAGGGATGATCTCCTCCACAATGCCGAACTTGATCAAATATTCACCGGTCAATTTGAGCGCCTCCGCGGCTTCAGACGCCTTGGTCGCGCTACGCCACAGGATCGAAGCACAACCTTCCGGAGAAATAACAGAATAGTAAGAATTCTGCAAAATGATCACATGATCCGCAACGCCCACACCCAAAGCCCCGCCACTGCCACCTTCACCAATAACGGTTGCAATGATCGGCGTACGGATCTGAGCCATGTCACGTAAGTTCTCCGCGATCGCCTGGGCCTGTCCGCGCTCTTCAGCGCCGATACCAGGAAATGCACCCGGTGTATCAATGAAGATCACAATAGGAAGATCAAAACGTTCGGCCATGCGCATCAGACGCATTGCCTTGCGATACCCTTCCGGATGCGCGCATCCAAAATTACGTTTGATATTCTCGGACGTATCACGGCCTTTTTGATGTCCCAGCACAACAACAGGCTGATCATCAATTTTAGCCAAACCACCCACGATCGCCATATCATCGGCGAATAATCTGTCGCCATGCAATTCGATAAAATCCGTCATCATCATCTGAATATAATCCAGTGTGTACGGACGCTTGGGATGCCGCGCGATCTGAATGCGCTGCCAGGCGCTCAACTTGTCATAAACCTTAAGCTTGATCTCTGCCAATTTTTGCTCAAGCTTCTTGATCTCAGGCAGGAAATCGACGTGCTTATCACTCAATTTCTGCAGCTCTGTGATCTTCTGCTGGATCTCAATGATGGGCTTTTCAAATTCCAAGGCCATGTTAATCTCCAATAACAACTTCCGTTGCATACGGAAGGATCTTATAAAGTTCCTCAACATCAGCATTGCGCATACGGACACATCCCGCCGTGACCTGCTGGCCGATCTTGTCTGGTTGCAGCGTGCCGTGGATCCCGTAACCCTTCATATCAAAACCCAACCAACGACTACCCAAAGCATTGTCCGGGCTCTCCGGCGGGATCACAGCACCCGTATCTTTATACCAGACCGGATTCTCGATCTTGTTCACGATCTTGAATGTGCCGATCGGTGTTGAATTATTGGCACCGGTAGAAACACTATAAACTTTTATGATCTCTTCATCACTCTTGAGCATCAAGACATTCTGGGACTTGCTCACACTCACCGTGAACTTGCCCGTCCAAATGCGCAACTTCTGCCCCACGCGCACCACGTCATTGCTCATGCCATTGGATGTTTTGATCATATCCATGGTCACATTATATTGCTTGGAGATCTTGCCCAGCGTGTCCCCCACAACAACCTCATGCATAACCGTCTTCGGTGTCTGGATATTGGAAAATAAAACCTTCATATTAAGCATGTAAAGATCTTGCTCGGCCTGTTCGATATTCTTAAAATCCGGATGCTCATTGATGATCTGCTCAAGAGCAACCTTAGATTCCAGCATTTTCCCTTCAGCCATCAACGCCTGTGCCTGTTTATAAAGATCATCGGCCGGAGATGCCAATAGCTTCGCGGGATTTCCTGTCAGACCGCAACCCGTCAGCACCATGGCGCCCAAGAGCACTATCGCAAATTTTCTCATACCCTCTCCTTAATAAAACAAAACCGCTAAACTAAAGCCTAAAATAGATCCGACCAAAACCTGGATCGGTGTATGACCAACAAATTCCTTAATACGCGCCACTTCAACCTGTTTGTGCCAGTACATATCATCAATGACCTTATTAAGAACCTCGGCCTGTTCACCTGCTTGCCGCCGCACACCCTGCGCATCGAACATGGTCACCATGGCAAAAACACCCGCCAGGGCAAAAAGCCCTGAATTAAATCCATATTCAAGTCCGCAGCTTGTGGCCAAAGCCGCAACACCCGCCGCATGGCTCGATGGCATGCCCCCAGTCCCAATGAACCAACGGAAATTAAATCTCTTGCCGCGCAAGATATTAATGATCATTTTGATCCCCTGCCCAATAACCCAAACCGAGAGGGTGATCGTAAAGATCTTATTCTCTATCATTTGAAGGAATGCGCTTGAAAAATCAAATCCATGCATAGAAAGACTATCTCTTATTATTAAAGAATATGGGGTTAAAATCGAACTCCATTATATTGAGGAAACCATAAAAAGCAAGGAGGTTTTCCCATAGGCCTTAACCCAAGATATTTGACCAAACGGGGGCATTATGTTATAAAAAGTAACGCCTTATCCCCCGATCCGCACCTCCTTTATCCCCAAAGGAGGTTGCATGCTGGCCAGATCATTCAGTTTCGGACTCAACGGTTTAGACGCCTACCCGATCACCATTGAAGTGGATGTCGCAAAAGGCTTGCCTGCGCTGACCATTGTGGGTCTGCCGGACAGCGCCATCCGGGAAAGTAAAGAACGGGTACGTTCTGCCATTAAGAATTCCGGATATACCTTCCCGTCCGCACGCATCACAGTAAACCTGGCTCCTGCCGATACGCCCAAAACCGGGCCATGCTTTGACCTACCTATTGCGCTCGGGCTGCTTGCGGCAACAGAACAGCTCCCTATAGAAAATCTGGCGCGGTTTGCCTCTTTAGGAGAACTTTCACTCACCGGACATATCAAAACTGTTTCAGGGATCCTTCCTGCTTCCATTGCCTCAACCAAGATCCTGAATGAAAAAATTGAAGGGCTGATTGTCCCACATAACAATGGAGAAGAAGCCGCTCTCGAAGAACATGCAAGAATATTTCCGTTCCAAACCCTTGCCCATGTAACAGCGTTTCTACAAGACCCCGCAACAACAGCTCCCTTTCAGCCGGAAATTAAAAATCCTAACGCTACAGAAATGATCTCCTACCTTGATTTTGCAGACGTCAAAGGACAAACCCTGGCCAAACGCGGGCTTGAGGTGGCATCAGCAGGTGGACATAATGTCCTTTTGATCGGCCCACCCGGCAGCGGGAAAACCATGCTGGCGCGCCGACTCCCTACGATCCTACCTCCACTCACACGCGAAGAAGCACTGGAAATCACCAAGATCCATTCCATTGCCGGACATACCTCTGGAGGAACAGCGCTCGCTTCGCTCGCTTTGCTCGCAACTGAACGCCCTTTCCGCTCGCCGCATCATACGGCTTCAACGACCTCTCTTGTCGGCGGAGGATCTGATCCACGACCAGGCGAAGTAACACTCGCCCATAACGGCATTCTGTTCCTCGATGAACTCGCCGAATTCAGCCGCAGCAGCATCGAAGCCCTGCGCCAGCCTCTGGAAGACCGCTTCGTGACCATTGCCCGGGCCGCAAAAACCCTGCGTTTCCCGGCGCAATTCACATTGCTAAGCGCCATGAACCCCTGTCCGTGCGGGCATTTGGGTGACCGTCAACGCGCCTGTTGCTGCACAGGAACGCAAATCCAACGTTATCACGCCAAAATATCCGGGCCGCTTCTGGACCGCATCGATATCCATCTTGATGTGCCTGCCCTGAAAACAGAAGATCTTTTGAATGCACCTTCTGGAGAATCATCCGCAACGATCCGCACCCGTGTGACAGCGACGCGCCAACGCCAGCTGGAACGTTTCAAGGGCGAAAAGATCTACGCCAATGCCCAGATGTCACACCGGCATATCAAGAAATTCTGTGCCCTGGATAAAGATTCACAAAAACTCTTGGGTGAGGCTGTAGAAGGATTGGGACTCTCTGCTCGTGCTCATGACAAGATCCTCAAGCTCGCCCGCACTATAAGTGACTTGGCGGGCTGTGAGGACATTCGAACGGAGCACCTCGCAGAGGCTATTGGCTACAGGACGCTGGACAGGATAAGATAAACATAAAACTTGGCAGGAGGTCTTATGAAACCAAAAACAGGGATCATCATCGCCCAAAAGATCGAACAGCGCATTTTCCTCATCCGCAATAGAAAAGCCATGCTCGACCGCGATCTAGCCTTCCTATACAACGTTGAAACACGCGTTTTAAACCAGGCTGTTAAGCGCAATATAAAAAGATTCCCGGATGATTTTATGTTCCAACTGACCAAAAAAGAACTGGCAGAGGTTATCACAAATTGTGATAACCTCCAAAATCTAAAGTTCACTCCCGCCCGTCCTTACGCCTTCACAGAACATGGCATCGCCATGCTTTCCAGCGTACTGGGCAGTAATAAAGCGATCGAGATCAACATACAAATAATGCGAACATTCAGCAAATTGCGTGAACTTATGGCCGAACACAAAGATTTGAGGTTAAAGATCGAGGAAATGGAGAAGAAATACGACAAGCAGTTCCAGCTTGTTTTTAATGCGATCAAAAAACTCTTAACGCCACCACCCGAAAAACCGAAAAGGCCGATCGGCTTTCATGTTTAGGCAAACGCGATATTGATCACATCATGACGACCGACAACACCGACCAGCTTATCACCATCATAAACCGGAATGGTCAACACATTATGTTTGTGCATGTAGCCGATGGCTTTCGCGGTTGTATCCGTTTGCTGCAAACGCAGGAATTGACGGTTGATAAAATCGCTCACCGGGCGGTCAGAGATCGCATTGAGAGCCTGCATCTTCTGGGCACCGCTCGTGATCGCCATATCCATCAAATTCAAGAAGTCTGCCGTTGTAAAAACACCCGTCAGAAGGTCCATATTCTCGGGATCAACGACCAGAATACCATTGATGCGGTAACGCAAAAGAAGGTGCGCCACATTACGGATCGACACATCCGACTTCACCTTGATCGGATGATCATTCATAATGTCACTGACAGGAAGATTCAACATACGCTTTAACTCCCCCCTGAAGTCATACCTAAAATGCGTTCAACTTTCAGTTTCAAAAACTCACTACGAAACGGCTTGGCCAAGAAATCATTCGCGCCAGCCTCAGCCACTCTTTCCACGGCATCCATATCCATGGCACCGGAGATCATAATGATCTTAACCTCCTTACCCCCAGGGTCCTTACGGATCGTGGCACAAACCTCATACCCATCCAGACCCGGCATGCGCATATCCAGCAAAATAAGATCAGGCTTGAATTCCGCGAACTTTTCAACCGCAGACTTGCCATCGTAAGCCGCCTCGATCATAAGATCTTTAACCGACGACAAACCCCTGCGGATCGTATTAACCATTTCTTTTTCATCATCAACGATCAAGATCTTTTTCATAGGCAAATCATACCCACACTAAGCGTTTCCTTTAGGCTGACGTAAAAGACAATAATGATACAACTTCAAAGACATTTCTTCGGCCACAGGGCTGTCGATCAAAAAGTGCACCCCCGTACGAATATCATCACGGTCATTGACCAACCCCGACCAGGCCACCTCGGCTGTAACACTGACCTGACCTTCGAACGGGATCTCAACAATGATCCGCACAACCTGGCCTTTTTCAAACGTCATATGACCTTCAAAACAACAGCCCTGGTGATGCATATCCACAATGGACATGGCATCATAGCGCGCCGGACCGTCGACCACGCGACACTTCGCGGGTAAGTTGACCGTGATCCTTTGCCATTCCCTCTTATCCGGATCCAACATAACATCCTTCTCCAGCGTCTTTTATTCCTTTTGCACAGCTCAATACAACGGGCCTCTCATGGTCCAGATATTCATTAGACCACGGAGGCCCGCGGGTGACAAGAACAAACCTTTTTCTAATACAAACGCGCTATGGTTAAACCCCCGCCATCATCGCCTTGACGTCAGCATCCGCTGTCGTGGTCGGCTTGATCCCAAAATTCTGGACCAGAACATTAATAACATTGGGCGAAAGAAAACCCGGAAGGGTCGGCCCCAATCGGATATCCTTCACACCCAGATAAAGCAGCGCTAATAACACCGTCACTGCCTTTTGTTCATACCAGGCAATATCATACGAGATCGGAAGTTTATTGATATCATCTAAACCAAAAACTTCTTTAAGTTTAAGGGCGATCACGGCCAGAGAATACGAATCGTTGCACTGCCCCGCATCAAGCACGCGAGGAATGCCGCCGATATCACCCAAGGGTAATTTGTTATAACGGTACTTCGCACAACCCGCTGTCAAAATGATCGTATCTTTAGGTAGCGCATTGGCAACATCCGTAAAATACTGCCGGTCTTTCATGCGGCCATCGCATCCGGCCATGACCACAAAACGTTTCACAGCGCCTGACTTGACCGCAGCAACCACTTTGTCCGCAAGGGCCAGAACCTGATCATGCGCAAAACCACCGACGATCTCACCTGTTTCGATCTCTTGTGGCGGCGGGCATGTTTTGGCCAAAGCAATGATCGCAGAGAAATCCTTGCGCGCGTTCACGCCTTCAGGACGATCGGCAACATGTTGGGCCCCCGGATAACCCGCGGCTCCTGTTGTGAACAAACGGTTCAAATATGAACCTTTGACCGGAATGATACAATTGGTGGTCATAAGGATCGGCCCGTGAAAACTCTCAAAATCCTGATTCTGATGCCACCATGAACTTCCATAATTTCCGACGAGATGGGAATACTTCTTAAGCTTCGGATAATAATTGCCCGGCAACATTTCACTGTGCGTATAAACATCCACACCCGTGCCCTGTGTCTGCTCCAAGAGATCCTCCATATCGCGTAGATCATGCCCGGAAATCAGGATACCCGGATTCTTGCGCACCCCTATATTAACTTTGGAAATCTCCGGAGAACCAAATCGCGATGTATTGGCTTTATCCAAAAGTGCCAGGGTCTTTACCGCATATTCCCCGGTCTTAAGCGTGAGCGCCACCAAGTGATCAACAGGAAGATCTTTCGTCGTTGCCACAAGCGCGGTCACAACATGCTCATAGATCGTCGGATCTTCATATCCTAACTGAGCCGCATGCTCGGCATAAGCGCACATGCCCTTGGTCCCGTAAATGATAAGTTCCCTGAGCGAGCGGATATCTTCATGCACTGTGGCCAGAACTCCGACATCCAATGCCTTGGCCCTGATCTTCTCATCCGTCGTCACTTCCCATGTCGCACATTCCGGAAGTTCACTCGTCTCTGAACCACAGGAACAGCCGCAACCCGACCCACAACCGCCCAAAGCCCGCACACGCCATTCCTCGCGCACTTTAGCAGCCTCACGGATATAACGCAACAAAGCCTCTTCATCAAAATTGGCGTTCGTGATCGTTGTAAAGATCGCGGTCGCCATGAACTTCCCGGTCTTATTATCCAGCTTAACCCCAACCTTCTGGGCCTCATCGACCCAAATGGCGATGCCTTTGACAAGAAAAATAAGAAGATCCTGAAGCTGCGCCGTCGTATCGATCTTACCGCATACACCCTTAACCTTACAGCCTGTGCCACCAGCTGTTTCCTGACATTGAAAACAAAACATACTCATAACAATCCCCCTTTTAGATGATTTCGCCTTGTAACGATATCGTATATTCCTTCATGATGATGTTCTTGCCTGAACGCTTCAGAGCTTCTTCAACGATCTGCGACGTTCCCCCGCAACAGGGCACTTCCATGCGCACGATCGTGATAGAACGCACCGCATTCGCTTTAAAAACAGCCGACAACTTTTCAATATAACTTTCCAGATCATCATCAAGCTTGGGACAAAATATGACGAGGACCTTGTCTTTTAAGAACTTGCGATGAAAATCTCCGTACGAAAAAGCCGCACAATCCGCACTCACCACAATATCGGCATCCTTAAAAAAGGGCGCCGACGGATTTAAAAGTTTAAGCTGCACGGGCCATTGCCGGAGTTCTGAAACAACAGGGCCCTGCGCCGCAGCGCTCTGTGTCTTGGGTACGGCACGAAAATCCTTCATCATGCTCCCCGGACATCCACATGCCAATGGTTTATCGAGATCAGGTTCTTTCATCACAGACTCCTTCTTGTGTAAATAATTTTGCGCTTCCTTTAAATAAGCTGTCTGGCCATGATCACGCAAATGCTTCAGATGTGCTTCAACCGCCCCGGCACCTTCCTTCATAATATTTTCAAGCGCTTCTGTTTCATTGTAGGAGACAGCATCACGCTCTTCGATCGTGATCGCTCCCTGCGGGCACTCTCCAAGACACGCGCCCAAACCATCACACAATGAATCTGCTGCCAACCGGGCCTTACCGTCAATGATCTTAATAGCCCCTTCATGGCATGCGGGCACACATTGGCCACACCCGTTGCATTTATTTTCATCAATATGAATGATATTTCTTTTTATCATAAATTTTAAGCCCGCTCTTTCATCAGATCCGCAATCGTGATCTTTTTAAGTTTTCTTAAAAGGTCTTCTTCCATCGATTTAACTTCTCTACGTAGCGGACATGTGGCCACACAATGGCATATCTTCTTCTTAAACAAACAATCGCCCAAAGAGATCTCTCCCTGAAAAATGCGCATGAGCTCGATCAAATGGATCTGTGAAGGCTTACGCTGCAACTGAAAGCCGCCCTTATAACCTTTGACAGACGTCAAATAACCCTGTTTTTGCAAAACCTGGAGCGTCTTACGCATAAACGGCCTGGGAAGTTTCAAATCACGGTCAAGATCTGCCGTTGAGATCAAAGCGCCGTCATGCTGAGCCATATAAAGAATGGCCCTGACCGCATAGTCTGTATTGCGTGTGAGAAGATTCATAGTGGAGAAATGATACCACCGCGGTATCATTTGTCAAGAAAAAAAAGAACTTACCCGTTATCCGATCAATGCCTTGACCTTCTCCATGAGCATCTCCGTATCAATGGGCTTAGGGAAAAATCCCTGAACCCCTTCCATCTTAAAAATATCTCCCAACTCTTCCTGCGCGGTCACGATCAAAATAGGCACTTTAGTCAGAACCGTATCCGTGCGAAGCTCACGGACAAATGAAAACCCATCCATGCCCGGCATCATCACATCCACGATAACCAGATCCGGTAGACTATCCCTCATTTTTTGAAGACCCGCCTCTCCCGAGGCCGCCGTCGTCACCTGATAGCCGGCCAGATCAAGCCGTCTTTGTAAAAAGACAACCAGGCCAGGATCATCGTCTATGACTAAAATATGCTTCATATTTTGTTCCATCCTTATTCTCAATTTAACACGAAGCATTGATCGAAGTCAACCGATGCCCCGAAAATCATTGTACCGATATTAAACCACCTCAGGATCAGATGGGAAGATAGCCGCATGCACAACTTTCAAAAGATCCTTATTATCCCAAGGCTTCTGAATAAAATAAAAGATCTGGCCCGCGTTCACGGCACGGATCAATGTTTCAAAATCTGTGTACCCCGAAAGCATGATCGCCTTGATCGGACCATATTTTTGCTGAGCCGCCGTCAAAAATTCTTCACCTGTCATCAGCGGCATCCTGTGATCCACAAGCATAAGATCCACACGCCCCTGCCGCGCCTCAAGGGCCTGCAAACCCTCGGCACCCCCGCACGCCAAGACAACCTCATAATTATCAAACATCAAACAACGCTCCAGGCTTTTTAATATGCCCGGCTCATCATCCACACAAAGAATAACGGGTTTCTGCATAAACAGCCTTTCTGGCGAAAGTAGAGAACTAGGAGATATATTACATTCATGGATCCTATAAAGCAATAAAAAAGCCCGGTATTGCACCGGGCTTTAAAAAATCGAGCTAAACATGGGTCATTTGATAAATTCCAGGCCATTCTCCTTAATACGACGATAATAACATCCGAACCTGGTCTGCCCTGAAGCGTCTTTCACGTGACAAGACCCTTTGCCCTTCATCTTCACCAGATAAAGAAGCGAGTTCTGTTCGCAATTGACCCGGACCTCAACCATATGAAGTTCATCACCCGAAGTCTTTCCCTTGATCCAAAGCTCATGGCGGGAGGTGCTCCAAAACGTGGCAATGCCCGACTCCAATGTATAGCGTAAGGCCTTCTCATTAGCATAGGCCAAAATAAGCACTTCGTGGCTCACCGCATCCTGGACCACCACCGGCACAACAGGATCCGGACTTTGCGCAACCTTGCGCAATTTCTCAAAATCAATGAGGATCTTATTCTCATCCTCAAGGATCTTGTGTGTGACTTCGCCTTGATAGTCTTTACGGTTCATACAGCCCCTTTATTTCTCGTCGTACACAACAACAGCCTGCCCATCATTTCTTACAAAAAAACGATGATGGGAATTTAACATCAAATCACACTTTATGCAAATAAAATCTCCGGGTGAAATGATCGGATCATTTAAAAAAATATATATTCAAGAATAAGAATTATGATAGAATTTGCGCACACAAAAGTTGATAGAAATATTAGTAATAAAATATGTTAAAGTCGCCATAAAAGCTGTTTTCTGGAAGGAGTCCTATGATCGCGTTCAAAAAGAAAGTTTTAGTCATCGGCTACGGTTCGGTATCACGCTGCACCCTGCCGATCATGCTCAAGCATATCCATATCCCGCCGGCCAATATCACGGTCATTGATTTTGAAGATAAGGCCGCCGAATTAAAGAAATACGCGCCCAAAGGTATCAAATTCTTCAGGCAAAAGGTCACGCCCCAGAATATGGACAAGATCCTTTCCCAGCATCTGGAGAATGGCGGCCTGCTGATCGATCTGGCCTGGAACATCGACTGCTGCGAGATCGTCACATGGTGCCATGAACATGAGGTGCTTTATGTGAACACATCCGTTGAAGTCTGGGACTCTTTTACAGAGCGGTTCACGGCAACACCCTATGAGAAATCACTATACAACAGACAAATGAAACTCAGAGAATTAACAAAGAAATGGAAAGACGCGACGACATTTGTTGTTGATCATGGCGCTAATCCAGGTCTTATTTCTCATTTTGCAAAACAAGGTGCGGTCGATATCGCCCGCAAATTGATCAAAGAAAACAAGGTGAAGAACCCCGCAAAACTTGAAAAATTGATCGATGAAAGGGATTTTGCAGCGCTCGGCAACGAACTGGGAATAAAAGTCATTCACTGCTCGGAGCGGGACACGCAAATAACGAACAAACCAAAACAGATCAATGAATTCGTCGGGACATGGAGCATCGAAGGCTTGAGAGAAGAAGGAACAGCTCCAGCCGAAATGGGCTGGGGCACACATGAAAAAACCCTCCCTCCGCTCGCGGTTGTTCCGCCCACAGGCCCAAAGAACCAGATATTCCTTGCTCAAATGGGCATGAACACCTGGGTCAGGTCATACGTCCCTGATTATGAGATCGTCGGCATGGTCATCCGCCATGGCGAAGCTTTTGGCATCTCAGACAAATGGACGCTCAGAAAGAACGGCAAAGTCGTATATAGACCAACCGTTCATTACGCCTATCAGCCCTGCGATGAGACCATCATGTCCTTGCATGAACTGAGGGGGCTGAATTATGAAATGCAGTCAAAGCTGCGCATTCTGCAGGATCATGAAATAACATCCGGTGATGATATTTTAGGCGCATTACTGATGGGCCATGATTACAATTCATGGTGGACGGGAAGCATCCTGTCGATCGAGGAATCAAGAAAACTTGCTCCCGGACAAAATGCTACAACGATCCAGGTGGCGCTCGGCATCATCACGGCGGCGATGTGGATGATAGAGAATCCTAAAAAAGGCTTCTGCCTCCCCGATGACCTGCCGCACGACTTTGTGCTGAAAGTCGCCAAACCGTACCTTGGCAAATTCGTTTCTAAGGCTTACGACTGGACCCCCTTGAAGAACAGAAAAACTTATTTCAAGGAGAACTCCGCGAACAAGTTAGATCAGAAAGATCCGTGGCAATTCAAGAACTTCACGTTCATAGCTTAAGGTGAAATAAAATGGCCGAAACCACTGTCAAGAACACCGGGAACAGGTTAACCGCAGATGAAAAGATCCTG
>CAJBYM010000033.1 GCA_903959815.1 Candidatus Omnitrophota bacterium | reverse complement strand
TCGAACACGGGAACCTTTATAACGACGCATAATATGAAAATGACGCCGCAGACAAAGATCGTGATCGTAGGCCATGGGGATGTCGTTGAGGCATCGTTGCGGGCGCATTTTGCGGCCCGCGGATTTCAGGCCGTGGCCTCGGTCGGTGCGTTTAATCCTTTGGATATGATGGGGACAAGGTCTTTCTTTGAACGCGAGAAACCTGAGGTTGTTATTTTGGGTTCAGTGCGTTCGGGTGGGATCGGCATCAATCAGGCGCAGCCTGCAGAGTTCATTCATGATAATCTTTTGTCTGAAGTCAATGTGATCGATGCGGCTCATCGTGCCGGGGTGCAGAAACTGTTGTTCTTGGCTGCGTCCTGTGTTTATCCCAAGGATTCTCCGCAGCCCATGAAAGAAGCATGTTTTTTAACCGGTTCTATGGAGCCGACGAGTTTGCCGTATTCTACGGCCAAAGCGGCAGGCATTGTGATGTGTCAGGCTTATCGTCGTCAATATGGGTTTAACGCGATCGCGGCTGTTCCGGCCACGGTCTATGGTGCCAATGCCAGCACGGGTGAGGATGTGCGTATGGCGCATGTCTTGGGCGCGTTGATCGCAAAATTCTTTCGTGCGGTCAAAGAAGGTGAAGAGGCGGTTGAATTGTGGGGCACGGGTGAGGCCCGGCGTGAATTCATTTTTGGCGAGGATCTTGCCGCCGCGTGTGTGTGCCTTCTTGAGAATTACGACGGAGAAGAGCTGATCAATATAGGCGCAGGGGAAGATATCGCGATCAAGGATCTTGCAGGGATCGTCAAAGATGTTTCCGGTTTTAGCGGCCAGATCGTATGGGACCGTTCTAAGCCGGATGGGGCCGCCAGGAAGCTTTTGGACAGTTCCCGGTTGTTGTCCATGGGCTGGAAGCCGAAAGTCAGTTTGACCGAAGGGATCACACGAACGTTCGAAGTTATGAGGAGAACAGAATGAATATTTTGATCACGGGGGGTGCGGGTTATTTAGGTTCGGTGATGGTGCCGCGCCTTTTGAGCGAAGGGCATACCGTCGTTGTCTTGGATAACTTTATGTACAATCAAACGCCGCTGTTGGAATTGTGCCATCATGCGAAATTAACGATCGTACGCGGGGATGCACGTGATAAGAATACAGTGGCGAGGCTTATGAAGGGCGCGGACGCCTTGTTCCCTTTGGCGTGTTTGACGGGTGCGCCATTATGTGCCAAAGATCCGGTCGGTGCCCAGACGATTATTCTTGATGCCGTCAAGATGATGGCGGAAATGTCTTCTAAGGACCAGCGCATTATATTCCCGACTACAAATAGCGGGTATGGCGTAGGTGAGAAGGGGAAATTCTGTACAGAAGAAACCCCGCTTCGCCCGATCTCACTTTATGGAAAACTTAAGGTGGATGCAGAAAAAGCTGTGCTCGACACAGGCCATGGTATCACACTGCGCTTGGCGACAGCTTTTGGCGCAAGCCCGCGTATGCGGCTCGATCTTCTTGTCAATGATTTTACGTACCGTGCGGTGTACGACCGTTTTATTGTGCTCTTTGAAGCACATTTTAAACGTAACTTTATTCATACGCGCGATGTGGCCAAGGCGTTCAGCTATGGTCTCGAGCATTTTGATGCAATGAAAAATGAGCCCTATAACGTCGGCTTATCCGATGCAAATTTGAGCAAGATGGAATTGTGTGAGGTCATCAAACAGCATGTGCCTGAGCTTTATGTTGTTGAGGCTGCCGTAGGTGAGGACCCTGACAAGCGCGATTATATTGTGTCCAATGACAAGATCGAGCGCGCAGGATACCGGCCGGAGATGTCGCTATCCGACGGGATCAAAGAACTTGTGAAGGCCTACCAGGTTCTTAAGCGTAACCAGTTCGCGAACGTCTGATCATGGCCACGGTTTTCATTAAGCCCAACACCAAGAAAGCGCATTATGGCAACGTTGCCGGCATTTCGGCCGTTGAGCCACCGGTATGGCTGATGCTTTTTTCCCAGACCGTTTCCGATAGTGTTGTTGTTGATATGGAAGCCGAGGGGCTTGATCATGAAGGGCTTGTGGCACGTTTGCGTCCTTTGCAGATCGAACGTGTTGTTATTCTCGCGACCGGTTCGCATCCGTCGGCACATATCCAGCAGGCGCAGGCAGCGCGGGCTTTGAAGCCGCTTCTAGCGGATGCATTTATGGTTCCGGTTGAAGTTTATGATCGTTTGCCGTTTGATCCGTTATCGGTCGGGGCGCTCGATTGGTCACGGATCTCGGTTGAACGGTATCGTGCGCATAATTGGCACAGATGGGGTTCTAAAGATCGTTTTTATGGTGCTACATTCGCGAGCATTTCCTGTCCATTCAGCTGTGATTTTTGCTGTGTGAAAGATTTTTATGGGGCGGGTTATGCCCAGAGAAAGCCGGGGCTTGTGGTGGCGGATGTGCGTGCGCTGGTTGCACGCGGTGTGACCCATATCAAGATGATGGATGAGCTCTTTGCGATCGACAATCCCGGTGTGCGCGCTGTGTGTGATGAACTGGCTTTAAGCGGATTGGCCCAGAAGATCAATATCTGGGCGTATGCCAGGATCGATACGGTCAATGCGGATCTTTTGAAGAAAATGAGGTCTGCGGGCGTGCGTTGGCTGGCTTACGGGATTGAATCGGGAGATGAAAAGATCCGCGCGGGGGTGACCAAAGGGAAATTCACGAATGCGCGTATCCGTGAGGTCATTGCCATGACGAAGGATGCAGATATCCATGTCGTTGGAAATTTTATGTTTGGTTTCTGGGATGATGATCTGACGACGATGCGCCGAACCCTCGACTTTGCTAAAGAGCTCGCGTGTGAGTACGCGAATTTTTATTGCATGAGCGTTTATGAGGGCAGCAAGCTTTATGACGAGATGAAAACGCGCGGTGTGGATCTGCCTGTGACAGGTGAAGAATATGCGCAGATGAGCCCGAAGTTCAAGCCGGTACCGACGGCCAAACTTTCCGGCCGTGAGGTCCTCATGTTCAGGGATGCGGCATTTATGGAATATTTTACAGATGAAAAATATCTGGCCATGATGGGGCGGGTCTTGGGCATGGATGCGGCCGATGAGATCAGGGCCATGACCGCCATTGATATCAGGAGTAAATCATGATCATCAGTCGAACACCTTTTCGCATTTCATTTTTTGGCGGCGGTACGGATTATCCGGCTTGGTTCAAGGATCATCCCGGCGCGGCCCTGGCTACGACCATTGATAAATATTGTTACATCACGGCGCGTTATTTGCCGCCGTTCTTTGATCACCGTTCGCGGATCATTTATTCCAAGATGGAACATGTGCAGGGCATTGATGAGATCGATCATCCGGCTGTGCGGGAAACGCTCAGGTTTTTAGACATTCAAAAAGGGATCGAGATCCATCACGACGGTGATCTGCCGGCACGGACCGGTTTGGGGTCCAGTTCATCGTTCACGGTCGGTTTGTTGAATGTCCTTTATGCGCTTAAAGGCACAATGCCGACTAAGGATCAGCTGGCGCGTGAAGCGATCCATATTGAACAGCAGATGATCCGTGAGAATGTGGGATGTCAGGACCAGCTCCTTGCGGCGCATGGGGGGTTTTGTCATATGGAGTTCGGCGGGGCCGGGCATCTGGATTTGCGCAAGGTGATCATGTCTCAGGAAGAATTGACACGGCTTCAGGATCATATGATGATTTTCTTTACAGGTGTTTCACGGACCGCTTCTGAGATCGCGGCCCATCAGGTGGCGAATATTCCTCGCAGGACCCGGGAGCTGGGTGCTATTTATGATATGGTTGGCGCGGCGCTCGCGTGTTTGAATGCCGCAGATTTTAAAAGTTTCGGCAAGCTTCTGGATGAAAGCTGGAAGCTCAAGCGTTCCCTCTCGGATAAGATCACAACACCGGATATTGATGCGATCTATGACCAGGCTATGAAAGCCGGTGCTTTGGGCGGGAAACTTTTGGGGGCCGGCGGCGGCGGGTTTGTTTTGGTCTATGCGGAACCTGATAAAAAACCAGCCGTGCGTAAAGCTTTGTCATCGCTTTTGGAGATCCCGTTCAAGTTCGAGACGCTGGGCAGTCAGATCATTTTTTATCAACCGAATTCCGGTGTCGTTGCGTAATTATTTTGTAGGGGCGGGTTTGTAACCCGCCCGCAAGGAATTTATGGACGCAGATTTCTTAATTTTATGCGGAGGTCTTGGCACGCGTTTGCGGGCCGTAACCGATGCGCCCAAGGTCATGGCCGAAATTCAGGGTGAGCCTTTTCTGGATTTCTTGCTTAAGTATTTGATCAAACAGGGTGCGACGCGTGTGATCTTGTGCGCAGGCTATAAAGCGGAAGAGATCGTGGCCTATTATCAGGCCAAGTTCAGCCAGATCGATATTGGTTTTGCCGTTGAAAAAGAACTCTTGGGCACGGGTGGTGCATTGAAGAACGGCTTGCCTTTAGTCAAAAGCAAATATGTATTCGGTTTGAACGGGGATTGTTTCACACCCGTCGATTATGCGAAACTGTTGGCATTCCATCAGCAAAAGAAGGCCGCAGCGACTTTGGTGGGGGTGCGCATTGAGGGCAACAAGGATTTCGGGACCCTTGTGATGAATGATCAAGATGAGATCGAAGCCTTCAAAGAAAAATTTAAAACGCAGGATGTGCAATATATCAGTGCCGGTATTTATTGTTTTGATAAGACTGTTTTTGATCTGATGCCTCTAGGGAAGTTTTCGATCGAGTATGATTTCTTTCCAAAGATGATCGGTAAAGGATTTTTTGGTTATAAGGTTGATGCTCCTTTCATTGATATTGGTACGCCCGAACGTTTTGCGTGGGCGAAAGATCATTTGAACGGAATGCTTAAATAAGGTTGGATGATATGAATAACGGTCAGGAATCTCAAAAAGCGAATTATAAAGTCCCCTTTGGGACGGTTTCTCTTACGCCCATGGCCAGAGAACTTATCAATCAAGCGCTTGATACGAAGTGGCTGACCAAGGGCAAGTATGTGCGTGAGTTCGAGGAGAAGTTCGCGGCGCTTTTTGGTGTGAAGCACGGAGTTGCGGTTTCAAGCGGCACGGATGCAGATGCGCTGGCCTGTGCTGTTTTATATGATTTTGGCGCGAATCGCGGGGATGAGGTGATTGTGCCGGCGCTTTCTTTTATTGCGACAGGTAATGCGGTCTTTCAGGCGGGTTTAACGCCTGTTTTTGTTGATATCGATCGTGAGACGCTCAATATTGATCCGGAGAAGATCGAAGCTAAAATCACGTCCCGTACGCGCGCGATCATGCCCGTGCATTTGATGGGTAAGCCGGCGGATATGGACGCGATTCGCAGGATAGCCCGTAAGCATGGCTTAAAGATCATTGAAGATGCGGCCGAGGCGCACGGGGCTGAATATCGTGGTGAAAAGATCGGCGCCATGGGGGATATGGCGTGCTTTAGCCTTTATGCGGCGCATATTGTGACAACGATTGAAGGCGGGATGATCCTGACGAGCTCGGACGCAATAGCCGAGGCGCTGAGGTCTCTGCGCAATCACGGCATGGTCGGAAAATTTACCTTTGAGCGCATTGGGTTTTCCGCTAAAATGAACGAACTTGAAGCGGCCGTAGGGCTGGGGAATATCGAGATCTTTGACGACATCCTTTCCAAACGTCGTCGGAATATGAGTTATCTGATCGAGAAGTTCCGTCGTTTTAATAAAGTTTTTATTACGCTTAAAGAAGAGCCGTTTGAGAAACTGGGGCCGCATGCGTTCTCGATCATTGTGCGTGAAGGTGCGGGCTTTACCAAGGATGAATTTGTGGCGTTCCTGGAAGTGAACAGCGTGGATTCCCGGAATCTTTTTTATTCCATGCCGACCCAGTGCCCGAGTTATGCGTTTTTGGGGTATCAATTAGGAGCGTTTCCTGAGGCTGAGTATTGCTCGGATCATGGCACGCACATTGGCATTCATCAGGATATCGGGGTGGAACAACTTGATCATGTTGTTGCCGTTGTGGAGCAGTTTTTAAAGAACAAAGGAGTGGCTTATCTTTAAAGAATATTTCAAGATGGTCCATCTGGCGCGTCGTAACGTCCATTATCTTGTCGGCGGCGTCTTATGTATGATGGTCTCCACACTTTTTGAAGGTGTTCAATTCGGAGCCATTGTTCCTTTAGCAGACCGTATTTTTACCAATAAACCCATTGTCCTTCCTAATGGCATGCCTGAGTTTGTGACACAATGGGCAGCTCAATTGAATGCCATTGATCGCAACCAGATCTTTTACGCCATTATTATTCTTATTCCGTTCTTCTTTCTTTTAAAAGGCATTTTTACTTATGCCCAGGGTTATTTCATGAACGAGGTTGGCCAGAAGACCGTTTCGGATGTGCGGGCTGATCTGTTTTTGAAATATCAGGAGCTGTCCCTTGATTTCTACAGCCAGAAGCGTCAGGGCGAACTTATGTCGCGCATTACCAATGACGCGACGTTTATAGGCAATGCGATCTCCTATGGCATGACCGATATGGTATTTCAGTTTTTTCTGGCGATGATGTTTGCGACGATTGCGTTCGTGATCAGCTGGAAAATGGTTTTGATCGTTCTTGTTGTATTTCCGATCAACGGTCTTTTGATCTATTCGATTGGAAAGACCATCAAGA
This sequence comes from Candidatus Omnitrophota bacterium, assembly GCA_903959815.1. Taxonomy (GTDB): domain Bacteria; phylum Omnitrophota; class Gorgyraeia; order Zapsychrales; family Fredricksoniimonadaceae; genus Fredricksoniimonas. Next base: position 2,834 of record CAJBYM010000033.1, on the reverse strand, counting down.
AGCAGTCGATCTATTCTCAGGAGTCCATGGCGGATTTGAATTCTATCCTGGCAGAAACAAATCATGGGGTGGCGATCGTTAAGGCTTTTTCGCGTGAAGAGCATGAGATCTCAAGGTTTGCTGAAGTGAATAAACGTTATTATAAAGCGCTCATGAAAGGCATTCGTCGCAATTTGATGTTGGCGCCAATCAGTGAGGTGCTTGCTGCGCTTGCTGTGGTTGTTGTTTTCTGGGTTGGTGGTCGTTCTGTTCTTGAGGGCAAGATGTCTTTTGGTGTGTTCGCGCTTTTTTTGACATCTTTGATCAGTATTTTGCGTCCGATCAAGAAGTTGACTGCTGTTTATGGCATGAATCAGCAGGCCTTGGCATCAACGAAAAGAATCTATGATATCCTAGATTGGAAACCGATCATTGTTGATGTTCCTGCCGCGGTTCAGGGACGCTTGCCTGAGAAATGTATTCGTTTTCATGACGTGTCTTTCAGGTATGAAAAGAAGGAAGAGCGATGGATCATCAAGAACTTCTCGCATGATTTCGAGATCGGCAAGACCACAGCCTTGGTCGGCCCCACGGGTTGCGGCAAGACCACGATCATGAACATGATCCTCAGATTTTACGATCCCGACAAGGGTGTGATCCTTTTCGATGATCAGGATATCAAGCAGGTGACGGTCAATTCTTTGCGTTCTCATGTAGGGCTGGTGACGCAGGACATGATCCTTTTTAATGAGACCATTCGCGAAAATCTGCGTTATGGCAAACTGGATGCCACGGATCAGGAAATTTATGAAGCGGCCCGCCAAGCGTTGGCCTGGGAATTTATTGAACGGCTTCCGGCGGGGCTTGATACGGTGATCGGGGACCGGGGGTTCAAGCTTTCAGGTGGGCAGAAACAGCGTCTGTGCATCGGGCGCGCTATTTTGAAAAACCCCAAGATCCTGCTTTTGGATGAGGCGACATCTGCTTTGGATGCGGAGTCTGAATTCTTTGTCCAGCAGGCTTTGGATAATCTGATGAAGGACCGCACGGTCATCGTGATCGCACACCGGTTATCAACGATCCGTCATGCGTCCTGTATCCTTGTGATGGATCAGGGCCGTATTGTTCAAAAAGGCGAGCATGATGAACTCATGCAGACCTCTGAGCTTTACGCGAGGTTGGCGAGTTATCATTTTAATCAGTGATGTAAAATAAAAGGTGGCGTGTAAGGGCTGCAGTTACGAGGGTTTGCTATTTTTGTTTTTTAATTCCACATATTTCGCGTAACTTAATAATTGATAAAGTCCGGCAAGGAATGCTGCCATAAAACCGATGTAACCATCTTTATAGCCTTGTTTTGTAAAATAAGTGCGCGAAAAACGATCCCAAGCTCGCCATAAAGCTTTGCCTATTCCTATTTTTCGCTTTTCGCGAAACCATTTTGCTGCTTCTAGGGTGGTTTGACCGTTCACTTTATTTAAGAAATGTTCAAAATTTTTATAAGAATAATGTACGATGTCGCCTTTCAAATGACCGCAGGAGCCATCCAGCACCGCCCGTGGGTGGATCTCGTCTTCTTCCCAGCGAAAGTTTTCTTTCTTAAACAGTCTTAATTGGGCGGAAGGATAAAATCCGCCGTGTTTAACCCAGTAATCACCGATATAATTACGTCTTGGGATAGAAAAGGCGCTGAACTCAAAAGGATTTGCGATTGTGTTTATCAGTTCTTCTTTTAATTTTGGAGTGACCCTTTCATCGGCATCAAGGTTTAAAACCCACACGTTGGTGGCTTGAGCCTGAGCCCAGTTGCGGTGCCGGCCTTCGACATCCATTTTTCTGGAAAATATTCTATTTGTATATTCTTTGGCGATCTCGACAGTCCTGTCGGTGCTCATATCATCAACCACAATGATATCATCAGCCCACTGGACTGATTCGAGGCAGTCTTTAATATTTGACGCCTCATTCTTTACGATAATTACTACAGATAAACTAATTTTATTCATATGTTTCTTCAGGCATAAAAAGGTTGGAATAATTTTCAAGTAGTGTAACAGACATCGCTTTAAGTGCAAGAAAATACATCCTGAAATATATTTCTGGAAAAGTGTAGAATTGAGGGTGGCAACTCAATCAGAAACGTCTTGCGCCGCAGGTGATTCGTTTTATAATAAATTTTTTATGCACACTGGGGGCACAGCTCCTTGTTATACTAAAGTAGTATGAATCGAGGTGGCGGCTTTTGGTGGAAAGAGCGGTTTTAAAAATTAAGGCATCAGGGGAGCTTTATGTTTATAGATCGGAAGTGGTTGATCGGATTGGCCGTTGCTTTAGTTTTTTCTGTTCTTTTGGTGCGATATCTGGACCGTGTTCCTAAGCGGCACTATTGTGATTTCCGAGTTTATCATCACACTGCATTGAAAGTTTTGGCTGGGGAAGATATTTATTTTCGTGATACCATGGCTGTAACACCGTTCAAGTATTCACCATTCTTTGCTTTTTGTTTTATTCCGATCGGTGTCTTGCCGATCAAGGTCGCGGCAGGCCTGTTCTTCACACTGAATTTTCTCTTGACCATTCTTATGTTCCGCCTTGCCGCTGAAGTGACTGGGGCACGGGAAAAGTTGAAGGCGTTCCCGGGATGGATGTCTGTGGTCCTTTATGGTGTCGGAGGTTTGTTCTTATTGCGTTTTGTTATTCTGGTCTGGGATGCGGGTCAGGTGAATATCCTGATGTGCGCCCTGCTGCTGACGGGGCTGGTTTCTTTATCTAAAGGCAAGGATGCTCTTGCCGGAGCCTTTCTGGCTGCTGCTATTCTTATTAAATATACACCTGCGATCTTTTTGCCTTACTTG
>CAJBYM010000032.1 GCA_903959815.1 Candidatus Omnitrophota bacterium | reverse complement strand
TGCCCACCATTAACACCATGCATTTTGCAAAGATTATAATATTCCGCGGCTCTGACATAAACGTCATCGATCATCGCAAGTCTATCGAATGACGCAAACTTCTCCCTGAGTTCCGCCAACTCTTTTTTACTCTTAACACCGGAGAGTATCTCCTGAAGAATGGGGCCGATCAGAACGACCCGGCTATCAAGGATCAATTCTCGCAAGGTATTTGACAAGGCAAGATCAGGCGCCTGCGCGCGCAACACCTTTGACCAGACACACGTATCCACGAGAACCTTCACCGGGTCCGTCCTTCTTTATAGTCATACTGTTCATCAAAATTGATCTTCCCAAAAGACGACAGGATATCCTGTTGCTTTAAAGATCTTATATATACATGCAAAGCTTCCGTAACCGCCTCCCTCTTTGACCGGTGATGGCCGATCTTCTGAGCTTCATTGATCAAACGGTCATCCAACGCTAAATTTGTGGCCATATGCCGCCCCTTTCTTACACAAAGTATCACACATACTATTGTGTAAGTCAAGAGCATACATTTATACGCCAAGACAAAGATACTCTACATCTTATTTGTCTATACCTCAAATAGTTATTGCTTATTCATAAACTACGATCTTCCGGATCAAGGTCATTGCTTTGGCCTGATCCATAAAGAAAGGACTTGTGGCGATCGTAACAAAAGGCGCGCGACTGATCCACTCACGCAGGCAGGAGATGATCAACTCATCAGGAATATGGGACATGATGGGTGCAAAAATATCGAGATCAATATCAATAATTCGGGGACACACACTTAATTCCTGTTGAATTAAGTGTGTGTCCCCGAATTGATTAACCTGAACAACGTCCTTAAACCACCCCAGTTGCACGGCTGGAGGGATAAAATTGCCAACATTAAGAATGTAATTAGCGTAATGACAAGCTTCATGTGCGTCATTCGGACGACCCAACGGATTGCCATTAGGGCGACCCAGCGGGTCGCCCCTACGAAAAAGCTCTTCAGGTTCGCGCGTATCCTTGTGCTGATCCACATGGACCAAGGTCGCGCCCTGAGGAAGCACACCCTGATCAACACCTGCCGCCCAGAATGAAAATGCATGATTATGATTATCAAAGATAAAAATATTCTGTCCGGGACGTTCTATATGAACGAAATGCTTGAGGCCCTTGCATTGCCGCTCCTGCAAGCCCCCTCCCTGGCCCTCCCCACGCTGATGCGGGGGAGGGAAATCGAGATCACAAAATACGATCTCGCCACCCTCTTGAACATCTTCGATCGAGCCTTTGATCAAAGGCGGGACGTAGATCTTTTTATGGAGACGCGCATCGTAAGAGAAAGCATTGTTTCCTTGAGGGGTTGTAATATAGAAACCGCGGTAGAATTCTTGTAATGCAGAAATATCCATATATTTTCTCACGCGCTCGACCCAACGGGGCGCTCTTACAACATCATGCTTTTTATATCTTTTTCATTCACAACCCCGGCCATAACATCCTGAACCCGATCAGGATCATCACAGCGCCAACACGCCAAAGGCATCGGCTCTTTGCCCCTGAACTTGGAATAAAACTGTGAGATCCCTGCCGCGATCGCAACATGCGCCGCCGTCACAGCCCTGGCTCTCAACAGCGCTAC
>CAJBYM010000031.1 GCA_903959815.1 Candidatus Omnitrophota bacterium | reverse complement strand
GGGCATGATCTATCCGGCTTTTAAGGAGATCTCTAAATTTTTCTTTCAGGAAAAAGCGCGTTTTGAGAAAGTAGTCTTGGTCGAATGGCCTTGTAAGGAATCGTATGTGATCGGTTTCTTGACCAATCCTACAACGCCGCGTATTTCTGAGAAGGTCAGCAAGAAGCTTTCCAATGTGATGATCCCGAATGTGCCGAACCCTTTGACTGGCTTTGTGGTCATGGTTCCGGATGAGCTTATTACGCCATTGGATATTACAGTAGAAGAGGCTGTTAAGATCATTGTTTCGGGAGGTGTGATCAATCTGGAACATGTGGAGAGTGCGGACGATCTTGATGACCTTGCGACCTCGTAGCATTAAACTTGCCGTTTTCGACCTGGACGGTACCCTGGTCGATGCTTTTCCTGCCATTGCCGATAGCATCAATCATATGATGAAAGAAATGGGCTATGCACCGGTTTCTCTGCGCACGGTCAAGCGGTCTGTGGGGTGGGGGGTGGATAGTCTTGTCAATAATTTTGTTCCTCACGATAAGGCTGCTGAAGCGCTCGCGATCTTTCGCAAGCACCACGATCAGCGTCTGCGTAAGAACATAAAACTTTTGCCGGGTGTTAAAACGCTTTTGCCATTTTTGAAAGCGCAGGGATGTGTTTTGGCCATTGCCAGCAATCGTCCGACAGAATTTTGCCGGATCATCCTTAAAGCGCTTAAGATCGACCACTATTTTGATCATGTGATCTGCGGGGACGCCGTGAAACGTCCGAAGCCTTATCCTGACATGCTTCAGGCTATTTTGCGTGCCAGTGGGATAGGTGTCTGCGCGGCGATTTATACGGGGGATATGAGCGTGGATGTGGAATGTGGCCGAGCTGCGGGGGTGTTCACAGTGGGGGTGCCCACAGGTTCATGCACAAGATCTGAGATCAAGGCGGCGAAACCGGATATGTTCATTGAGCGCATCAGTCAGGTCAGGGGTCTTTTTCAGTGATCAGATTTTTTTGATTTTTTGCACCCTGATCTGTTGGCTGTGTTAGAATTATTTTTGTTCAATAACTTTTTAAAAGAGGCATGATCTTGCGTCAAAGAACATTTGCATTCATTTTAGCGGCTTTGCTTGCGATTTCAGCCAGCGGTTGTGTTATGCTCGCCGTAGGTGCGGCTGGCGTTGTGGGTGGATATGTGATCAGTCCGGATACGGTCGAAGGCAGTATTGCGCGCTCGCTGGATGAAACATGGACTTCAGCCAAAGAGATCACGGGCATTATGGGTCGGGTTGCTGAAGAAAATACCGCTCAGGGTGTTCTGGTCGCTGAGATCGCCGCGGCGCGCGTGACCGTGACATTGATCGCCATTAATCCTACGACCACCAAGATCTCTGTTAAGGCCCGTAAGGCCTTCATGCCTAAGATCGATCTCGCTCAAGACGTCTACATCAAGATCGTAAACAGTTTCGAGCGTTAATTCCTACCGCAATCATATTTAATTTGACAAGAGAGAGTGTTCATATAAAATAACGTTCTTGTTGCGGTGATTTTTGCCCTGCTTGTTAGAATATTTCGCCGAGATAGCTCAGTCGGTAGAGCGAAGGACTGAAAATCCTTGCGTCCCCAGTTCAATTCTGGGTCTCGGCACCATATAAAAGAGGGGGGTTTTCGTAACCTCCCTTTTTTCATTTATTTGTGGCGTAACTGTATTCTTCTGGATGCGGTTACGCCTTTCTTTTTGTTATACGCTTTTCCGCAATTTTATACTGGCGTATCATTTTAGCCGTTCGTTAACGGCTCCTTAACGGCTCACCAGTTTTTTGGGCGAGGCATTCTTCCCGCTCTTGAAAACTGTACCAGAATCAGAGGGGAATGTTATTGCGGAAAATATAAACGCATTCGTTATAAGGGGATCATTTGCGACCGTTGCGGCGTTGAAGTGACACAAAAGAGCGTCCGCCGTGAACGAATGGGACACATTGCTCTTGCAGTGCCGATTGTTCACATTTGGTATTTCCGTTCTTTGCCGAATAAAATTGGTTATTTACTCGGTATTCCTACCAAAAAATTGGATTCGATTGTCTATTACG
>CAJBYM010000030.1 GCA_903959815.1 Candidatus Omnitrophota bacterium | reverse complement strand
GCAAGAACCGTGACCAGCAAGCTGTCCAGGGTGGAGAAGAAGATGCAGGCGAGCACGACGTGGAACAGACTATACTGTCGTAGTTGGTGATGGCGGTGCAGGAAGATATCGCAATGTGGGGTATGCTGGCGAAAACTCTGTTTTTTCTACCATCACAGGTTATGGCGGCGGCGGCGGCGGTGCTTATGAGTATGGGGCGGGGAATGGAGCCTCGGGTGGTGGGGCAGAGCCTACGAATGTATCGCTTACATATGGGGGAACGGGATCGCAGGGATATAACGGTGGAACAAATGGCGGATTTATAAACAGTCCATTTCCTGCGGGCGGTGGTGGCGGTGCCGGGGCTGTGGGTGGTAATGCTACCGCAGCGACATACGCAGGTAACGGAGGCAATGGTGTCGCTTATTCAATATCCGGCGCATCAACTTATTACGGCGGCGGTGGCGGCGGAAATTATTTAGGGCTCAGCACCTATACAAGCACAACGGGAGGCCTTGGTGGCGGCGGGGCTATCAATCAGAACGGAACGGCTAATACTGGCGGAGGAGCTGGAGGCACGGACCAGAACACGTCGGGGAGAAAGGGTGGTTCAGGGATTGTTATCGTTAGGTATATAATACTGCCCTTATCGATAAAAGCTCATATCGGTTCGGGCAAGCTTCGTAATGTAAGATTTTAATATTGATAAAAAGGTAGGATAATTATGAAAGCTATTGTTCAGCGTGTTAAAGAGGCCAAGGTTCTTGTCGCGGGAGAGATCATAGGTGCGATCGGCAGAGGGGCCTTGATCTTCCTGGCTGTTGAAAAGACCGATACAGAAGCGGATGTTGAAGCCATGGTTAAGAAGATCTCATTTTTGCGGATGTTCCCCTCGCCCGAAGGCGGGAGAATGGAGCTGGCGAACTTTGAGGTCAATGGTGAGTATCTGGTTGTTTCACAGTTCACGTTGGCGGCGGATTTGAGTAAAGGTAATCGCCCTTCTTTTGATAATGCCGCACCACCGGAGTTGGCAGAGAAGCTTTATGAATTCTTTGTGCAAAAGCTTAAGGTTGGTCCTTGCCGTGTGGCGACGGGGAAATTCCGTGCCATGATGGATGTGCCGCTGGTCAATGACGGCCCGGTCACTTTTATTTTATGACCATCATAGATACGCACGCCCATCTTTATGACTTTCCGAATGCTGATGACGTGTTACGCGATTCTGCAGCCGCAGGTGTGAGCGATGTCGTGGCGCTGGGAGTGGACTTGGCATCTAGCAAAAAACATATCGAAATTGTTGAGCAATTACAAAATGATTCCCCTCCCCTTGTGGGAGGGGGGAGGGGTATGCAGGTCCATCTCGCTCTCGGCCTTCATCCCGGCAATATTCAGACCGACCATATTGATGCGACTTTTTTATTCTTCCTTGAGGAACTTCGCAGGTTCAACCTACGAAGTTCCAACATTGTGGCCATCGGCGAAGCCGGCCTGGATTTCTGGTACAAATGGGTCCGTCAGGATGATGCGAAGAAGAACGAACAGCGCGTGGTGTTCCAGCGTCATCTGGATCTTGCTCGGGAATTCGATCTGCCCATTGTGGTCCATTGCCGGGGTGCGTGGCGTGAATCTTTGGGTATGATCAAAGCCGCGCATGTTAAGAAGGCTGTTTTTCATTGGTATAGCGGCCCTGTCGATGTGCTCAAAGATATTCTGGATGCCGGATTCTTGATCTCGGGGTCATTGGCTCTGGAATACAGTCCTGAGGCGCGCCAAGCTGTTGAATATGCTCAGATCGACCGGATCCTTGTCGAGACAGATACACCGGTTCGTGGGGCAACGCCCAAAGATGTTTGGCGTTCGTTCAAGGCTTTATGTCAGATCAAGGGAATAGATGAGGACAAAGCTTTGGCCGTCGTGAATGCCAATGCCCGGGCATTTTTTAATATTGAAGAATGAGCAGGCATGCGCCCACAGGAACTTCGTAGGTTCAACCTACGAAGTTAGTCTGGCGATATTGACAAATTATCAAATCATGGTAAATTAATTTTTACCCCCGCTAGAAGAGAATTTTCCCCATAGCCATAAACGTTGTTTTTATAAAAAGTCAGGGTGTGACTATGGAAAATCAATTTGATTGTTATCATGTTTTTAGTAAAAGCATTGCTGGTTATGAAATTTTTCGGGATGAGCAAGATTATTTAAGATTGTTAGGTATTTTTAATTATTATCGTTTTATAGATCCTCCTTTCAGCTATTCCGATTTTATTGATATTCCCTTTGGATCACCTTTAAGATCGCAATATGGCCAGGCAGAGCATTTGCATGTTTTGGCATATTGTCTTATGCCGACTCATTTTCATCTTGTTGTGGAGCAAGTGTCTATTAATGGGGTTTCGGAATATCTTCGGATTTGTCTTAATGCTTACACGAGGTATTTTAATGAAAGGTATGGTCGTAAAGGTCCATTGTGGCAAGGAAGAGCTAATCGCGTATCTGTTGGGATGGGGGAGCCTTTTTTGCATGTAACACGTTATGTGCATTTGAATCCTGTGACGGCGTATATTGTTGAAGATCCAAAAGATTGGCCGTATTCATCCTATCATCGTTATATCGGTTGCCCTCATAGCGGCCCTGATTTAATGGTTTGTATGGATTATTTGAATATGAGCGCGAAGCTTTATTGTGATTTTGTGGTTGGATATAAGGAAGAGCAGCGGAATGTTGCAAAGTTTAAGAAAATGTTTTTAGATTGATCTCCGTTCACGGAACTTCGTAGGTTCAACCTACGAAGTTCCTGTGGCCCCTGATGAATGGAGCAACTTGAAGTGTCATTTTGGCACATCAAGTTGGGGTGGTTCGCGGATAAAGTTCACCTTGTAGGAATATGCGCGTCAGTCCGTGTTTCTCAAATGTCATTTTCGAAGTCGTGAAGCAGACTTGCGTTTTTTTTGAAAACATACATAATATGGCATCATGTACACTGTCATTTCCAAACAGAATTTAAGTTTGACCGTCCGTCGCCTTGACATCAAGGCCGAAGGGCTTGTGACTAAACTTAAGCCGGGTCATTTCGTTACGATCATGCTGGATGCAGCATCACGTCCGGTGCCGTTTAATGTCTTCGAGATCGATTGGCGCCGCAAGTGCCTTTCCATTGTGTTTGAAGAAACGGATGATCTGACGGTTCGCTTGGGTGAGCTTCGTATCAATGACAAGGTCCATGCGGTATCAGGCCCGTTTGGTGTTTCTGTTCCTCTTGAGAAGAAAGGGACGATCATTTGCATAGGAGAGGGCCTGGGGATCGCGTCGCTTCTTAATCTTGCGCGTGGGTTTAAGCAGGTGGGCAATAAGGTTATTGGTATCGCAGGTTTTGAAACACGCAAGACATCGCTTTTCGAAAGTCAGTTAAGACTTAATTGCAATAAATTTTATGTGATGCATAAAGATGGCATGCATGAACGCAAGGGGGATGTGCTGGGTCCGCTTGTCAAAGTTCTCGCGGATGAGCCTGTGGCGCGGATCTATGCGGAGGCCTCATCCGAGATGTTGGCTTCGATCCGTCTGATCGCTGCGGAAAAGGGCATTCCTGTTTTTGTTAATATCATGGGTTTCATTCATGCCAGTGGTGTTTTTTATGAGAATAGTTCTATCATCCTCGGCGGCCGCAGGTATTTCCCGGCCATTGAGGGTGTTATCATCGACGCGCAGGCCCTGGACCTTAAAGAGGCAGGCCGTGCCGTTGCCAGTCAAAGGGAGTATTTCGAATGTCGGAAGAAAGAGCTCGCGTCCTTGTACCAGCGCAGCGTGTTCGCTCGTTTAAAGAAGTTGTTCTGGGCTTAAAATCCCGCGACGCTGTCGAGAACGCCAGAATTTATCTGCAACGTGAACGCGCCCTCAAAGGCCAGCCGTGTCCATTGGGTACGGATCATTTGGCTTTGGTGCGCCTTGTGGCACGGGGAACGCCAGCTTCCATGGGCCAGGCGTTGGAACTTTTGCTGACGACCAACGCACTTCCTGAGGTGACAGGCCGCTTGTGTGCGGAAGTGTTTGAAGAGACGTTGTGCCAGAACCGTAAGGGTGAGCGAATAAGCCTGCGTGCCATTGAGCGTTTTCTCATCGAGCATTATAAATTTATGGCTCGGCCGGCAAAGGTCTCCCGTTCAAAAGTCGCTGTGATTGGATCTGGTCCTGCGGGATTATGTGCGGCATGGGCCTTGATGCAGGGCGGCTATCGTGTGACGGTCTTTGATTCCGCTTCTTGTGTGGGTGGTACGCTCAGTTACAGCCAGTCTGAATTTCAATTTCCACGTCAGGCTCTTGATGCGATCATCCGGCGTTTTCAGGGCACTGGCATTGAGTTTGTAACAGATTTTATTTTTGGACGTGCCGCCACGCCAGCCGATCTTCTTGAGCAAGGGTTTGGAGCGGTTTTGATCGCCACAGGTGTTGGTGTGACCAAAAGCCTGGGGATCGATGGGGAGAGCGCCGGGGGTGTGATGAGCGGGGATGATTTTTTAAAGTCGGTCAATTGGCGGCGTGAGGATCCTCGATCCTGGCTCGGCTCTAAGGTTGTTGTGGTGGGAGATCAGGGGCCAGCATTCTCATGTGCACGGATCGCCCGTCGTGTTGGGCGCGATGTGACGGTCGTTGTCCGTGGTCCTGAAACACATGTCCGGGCTAATCCCATGTTCGTGCGTCATGCCATTGAAGAGGGCGTTAAATTAAAAGCGTTCACGAATCCTGTTAAGATCTTGACGGGACCTGACGGATGTGTGACCGGTTTAGGCTGTCGTTATTTGGATTACCGCATGGATAGCAAAGGGCGTATGGTCTTGGTTGAGGATGATACCGCCGAGTTCACGCTTGAAGCAGACACGCTGATCAACGTTGCAGGGTGGGATGCTAATACGTTATTTTTGCGCGACATCCCGGGTCTGGAATTTAATGAGGATGCCAGTTTGCGGACAAAGTCTGAATTTGCGGAAACATCTCTCAGGGGCGTGTTTGCGGCGGGTGGTGTGGTTGAACCCGAGATGTCCTTGACCGATGCCATGCTCTCGGGTGTTCGCGCGGCACAGGAAATTGAGAAATATTTAAGCGTATGACAAAGATCACATTAAAAAACATCCTTGAGAAAAAACAGCAGGGTCGGAAGATCACCATGTTGACAGCCTATGATTATCCGACGGCTCGTTGTCTGGACCGTGCGGGCCTTGATATCATTTTGATCGGTGATTCATTGGCCAATGCGGTCCTCGGGCTTGATTCTACGACGGAGATTGGCATGGATGTGATGGTTCCTCATGCCAAGGCTGTTGCGCGGGGTGTTGAGCATGCGTTGGTTGTGGCGGATCTGCCGTTTGATGCGTATCAGCCGGCTGGGGCCGATGAGGTTAAGAATGCCCGTCGTTTGGTGGATGAGGCCGGATGCCATGCGGTCAAGGTCGAGTGGTTTCAATGGTGCGATGAAGTCGTTAGGTCTTTGCGTGCGGTTGGCATTGAGGTCATGGGGCATGTGGGACTGACCCCTCAGACGGCTCAGGAGTTTAAGGTGCAGGGGCGCGACAGCTCTTCAGCCCAGGCCATTATCCAGCAGGCCAAACTTTTGGAAGAAGCAGGCTGTTTTGCAATCGTTCTGGAATGCGTGCCGGAGGATCTGGCCCGTGAGATCACCCAGAGCCTTAAGGTGCCGACCATTGGCATCGGAGCCGGCAAGTTTTGCGATGGGCAGGTCCTGGTTTTGCATGACATGCTGGGTCTGACAGACCGTAAAGTGCCTAAATTTGTGAAAAAGTACACGGATCTTTCAGACCAGATCGTTAAAGCGGTGCAATTATATAAGGAAGAGGTTGAGGCTGGCAAGTTCCCTGGTCCTGAGCAATCGTTTCATTAGTAATTCTATATCGCACTTGCATTTTATCCTCCCTTTGTTACAATAATCGCCATTATGAAAACTCCCGAACTCATGGATAAAGTCGTTGCCCTTTGCAAACGACGTGGTTTTATCTTCCCGTCTTCCGAAATCTACGGCGGTTTAAATGGCGCCTGGGATTACGGCCCCATGGGCTCTGAACTTAAGCGCAATGTCAAGAATGCCTGGTGGAAGGCGGTGGTCCAATCCCGTGATGATATGGTGGGACTGGATGCTTCTATCCTTATGCATCCCAAGACTTGGGAAGCTTCCGGGCACACCGCGAACTTTGCGGATATGCTGGTGGATTGCAAGAACCCTAAATGCAGCGCCCGATTACGTGCGGATAAGATCGAGAATGGCACATGTCCTTCTTGCAAAGGCACGAGTTTTACAGAATCCCGTGCGTTCAATCTGATGTTAAAGACGCAGTTAGGGGCCATGGAAGATTCGAGCGCCGTGTGTTTCCTGCGTCCTGAAACAGCGCAGGGTATTTTTGTTAATTTCATGAATGTCATTGATTCGACACACCGTAAGCTTCCTTTTGGCATCGCCCAGATCGGCAAGTCATTCCGTAATGAGATCACCCCCGGGAATTTTACGTTCCGTACCCGTGAATTTGAGCAGATGGAGATCGAGTATTTCACGTTGCCTGAACGTGCTGATGCGTGCTATAGGGAATGGATCGCGGCCCGGCATCAGTGGTATCTCGACCTTGGGATCCGTCCTGAGAACTTGCAGTTGCGTGAGCACGGCAAAGATGAATTGGCGCATTATGCGGCGGGTTGTACCGACGTTGAATATCTTTTCCCGTTCGGTTGGTCCGAGCTTGAAGGGATTGCTAATCGAACCGATTATGATTTGAAACAGCATGCCCAGTTCTCAGGCAAGAAACTCATTTATAAAGATCCGGTCACCAATCAGGAATTTTATCCGTACGTCATTGAGCCGTCGGGTGGTTGTGACCGTGGCACACTCGCATTTTTGGTCGATGCCTATCATGAAGAACAGGTTAATGACGACACGCGTGTTGTGATGAAATTTCATCCGAGTTTGGCGCCGGTCAAGGTCGCGATTTTTCCATTACTTAAGAAGAACGCGGACCTTGTGGCGTTGGCCAAGAATATCAAGACGGACCTTAAGAAAGAATGGAACTGTGTCTATGATGACACGGGTGCGATCGGCAAGCTTTATCGCCGGCAGGATGAGATCGGCACACCCTTTTGTGTGACCGTTGATGTGCAGTCGCTCGAGGACAAACAGGTGACCGTGCGTGAGAGGGATACGATGCAACAAACGCGCGTGAGCGTCGAAAATTTGAAGATATATTTACGAGAGAAGCTTGCGTAGGGGCGATTCATGAATCGCCCTTACAGATGATTTTTTTGGCGTAAACCCGGACAATCGTGCCCGGAACATATAGCGTAGGGGCGACCCGATGGGCCGTCCGAATAACAATGGAAAAGGAGTGCAGGACAGATGGCAACAAAACATGTGTTTTCTTACGGCGCCGGAAAAGCGGAAGCCAAAGGTGCTGAGCTGAGCAAGAATGTTCTCGGCGGCAAAGGATTGGGTTTGATGGAGATGTCCTCCATCGGCATACCGGTCCCGGCGGGTTTTACGGTCACCATTCAGACGTGCGAAGAGTACTACAAGATCGGCCGCAAACTTCCCAAGGGTCTTGAGAAGGAAGTTCTTGATGCGGTCAAGAAGCTTGAGAAGAATACGGGTAAGAAGCTGGGCGATCCGAATGATCCGTTGTTGGTTTCTGTCCGTTCGGGTGCTGCGCGTTCTATGCCCGGCATGCTTGAGACCATTTTGAATTTGGGTCTCAATGATATCTCCGTCGAAGGTTTGGCGAAGAAAACAGGCAATGCCCGTTTTGCGTATGATTCATATCGTCGTTTCATCCAGATGTTTTCCACGACGGCCATGGGTCTTTCCAAAGAGCCGATGGAGCAGATGTTGCACAAGATGAAACATGATCTGGGTGTCAAGACCGATCCCGAGATCCCTGCCGAGAAGCTCAAGGAGCTTTGCGCACAGTTCAAGGCGTTCTATCAAGAGAAGAAGGGTGAACAGTTCCCCCAGGATCCTTACAAGCAGCTTTGGGGATCGATCATGGCTGTTTTCAATTGTTGGGATGCTGAGAAAGCCGTTACGTATCGCCGCGTCGAGAAGATCACGGATCTTAATGGTACCGCGGTCAATATCGTGCAGATGGTGTTTGGTAATAAGGGTGAAAATTCCGGTACGGGCGTGTGTTTTACACGCGATCCGAACACGGGGGCCAATGAGTTTTATGGTGATTATTTGATCAATGCGCAGGGTGAAGACGTCGTCGCGGGTATCCGTACGCCGCTTAAGCTTGCTACGTTGCAAGACCAGATGCCCAAGCCGTACGACCAGCTTCTTGCGGTGCGTGCGATCCTGGAATCTTATTATAAGGAAATGCAGGATCTTGAGTTCACGATCGAAGACGAGCAGCTTTACATGTTGCAGTGCCGCACCGGCAAGCGTTCTCCGGCGGCAGCGTTCCAGATCGCGGTCGATCATGCGACCAAGCCTTTGTTGTCCAAGGCCCAGGCCAATGATCTCGTCAAGAAGGGCTACCTTCCCAAGAAGTGGGCTGATGTTGCGGTCAAGCCTGTTATCACGAAGGAGCAGGCGGTTTGCCGTTTGTCTTCCGATGATATCGAGCGCCTGTTCTATCCTGTCATCGACGGGAAGAAGGTTTCTCCTCAGGAGTTGAAGAACATCAAGATCGCTTCCGGTATCAATGCGGTCCCGGGTGCTGCGGCAGGTAAGGTCGTTTTCACAGCGGCTGAAGCCGAGGCCATGGCGGCAGCGGGCGACAAGGTCATTCTTGTTCGCAAGGAAACATCTCCCGAGGACGTGGGCGGCATGCATGCGGCCAAGGGTATTCTCACAGCGACGGGCGGCAAGACTTCCCACGCGGCGGTTGTCGCACGCGGCTGGGGTAAGTGCTGTATTGTCGGCTGCGAGGCACTGGACATTAATTATGACACGAAAGAAATGACGGTCGGTGGTAAGGTTATCAAGCAGGGTGATTTTGTTACCCTTGATGGTTCTGCCGGAGAAGTTTATATCGGCGATCTTCCGCTCAGGGATCCGGTGTTGCCTGAAGCTTACAACACGCTTCTTAAGTGGGCGGATGCGATCCGCACGATCAAGGTCCGCACCAATGCGGATACGCCGTACGACGCCAAGAAGGCGATCGAGATGGGTGCACAGGGTATCGGCCTTTGCCGTACCGAGCATATGTTCTTCGATACTGAGGAACGTCGTTTGGCGATCCAGGAAATGATCGTGGCCGAAACTGTTGATGCCCGTAAAGCGGCGTTGGCGAAACTGCTTCCGATCCAGCGTGAAGATTTCTATGGCATTTTCAAGGCCATGGATGGTTATCCTGTGACGATCCGTTTGATCGATCCGCCGCTGCATGAGTTCACGCCCAAAGATGATGCGGGTGTTGATAAGCTGGCGAAGATCACGGGCTTGAGCCACGACAAGATCAAGCACCGTTGCGAACAGTTGCATGAGTCAAATCCGATGTTGGGTCATCGTGGTTGCCGTTTGTGCATCACGTATCCCGAGATCCTCGATATGCAGGTGCGTGCGATCATTGAAGCCGCGATCAAGGCAGGGAAGGAAGGCTTTAAGGTCCTCCCCGAGATCATGATCCCGCTGACGATGGACAAGAAGGAATTCCAGATCCTCGAGAAGCAGGCCCGGAAGCTTTCGGATCAGCTCATCAAGGATGCCAAGTCTAAGGTCAAGTACATGGTCGGTACCATGATCGAGATCCCGCGTGCGGCGTTGTTGGCCAACGAGATCGCCGAAACGGCGGAGTTCTTCTCCTTCGGTACAAATGACCTGACCCAGATGACCCTTGGTCTTTCACGCGATGATGCCGGCAGATTTTTGCCGACGTATGTTGCGGCGGAAAAAGAGGGCGGCAAGGCGATTTTCAAGGATGATCCGTTTCAGAGCCTTGATCAAAGCGGTGTCGGTCTTCTGGTTAAATACGGTATCGAACGGGGTCGTTCGGTTAAGAAGGACCTTAAGATTGGTATCTGCGGCGAGCACGGCGGCGAGGCCGAGAGCGTTAAGTTTTGTGTGCGCGCAGGGATGAACTATGTATCATGTTCACCGTACCGCGTTCCGATCGCGCGTTTGGCGGCGGCTCAGGCTGCGGTTGAAACAAAAAAGGTAACAAAAAAAGGCAAAAAGTAAGCATCCTGTTGTAAAATAACCGGGCGCACCTGATCAAGGTGGTCAGGGCGCCCGGAAACGTTTTAGGAGTTTATGGATTCTATCCGTGCTTACCTAAAAGATGTTCGTCCGATCCCTCTTTTGAACGCTGAAGAAGAGGTTGATCTGGGACGCCGTGTTCAAAAAGGCGATAAAGATGCGCGCGATCAAATGATCCGCTCTAATCTTCGTCTGGTCATCAGCATTGCCAAACGTTACGTTAACCTTGGCATCCCGCTCAGCGATCTCATTGAAGAAGGTAATATCGGCCTCATGCGTTCCGTCGACAAGTTCGATCCGGAAAAGGGCTACCGTTTTTCCACGTATGCCGCCTGGTGGATCAAGCAGGGTATTTCCCGTTCGATCATCGACCAGGGCAAGATGATCCGTGTGCCTGTTTATATGAATGAAGAGATCGTCAAATACCGTAAAGCCGTCGAGACATTGACGCACAAGCTGGGCCGCAAGCCTCAGATGGGTGAGGTGGCCAAGAAAATGCAATTGACCGTTGATAAGGTCAAAGAGCTCGATCAGGCGATCACCAAGATGTCGAGCCTGGACGCTCCTATTGGCGAAGAAGGGGACGGTCAGGTCAAGGATATCATCGAAGATGAGAGTCTTGTCGCACCCGATGAACAGCTCGAGATGTTTTTAAACAAAGAACGGGCGCGCGATATCCTTCAGCAATTGGATGAGCGTGAACGTCAGATCATCACCATGCGTTATGGTCTTGAGACGGGCGAAAGTAAAACGTTGGCCGAGATCGCCGAAGTGATGGGGGTTTCGCGCGAGCGCGTGCGTCAGCTTGAAGGTTCTATCATTAAAAAATTACGTCAGATCGCCAACGACCAGGATAATGTAAAAACCCATGAAAACACCGACCCTGCAGCGACCGACGCGTAAAGGCCGCAAACCTCTTTTTGTTTTGATCATCCCGCGTTTTGAAGATCTTGCCAATGCATTTTATGCCGGAGAAGTGATGAAAGGCGCGTCCATTGCGGCCAGCCGGCTTGACATTGATTTTCTGACACATTTGACCGAGCGCACTGATCACGCGTCCTGGCTCGCCGGAGATCTTCTCAATCCCAATGCGGTCGATGGTATTCTCTTTGCGGATATTGACCGTGACTGGGATGTGGTCAAGATCGCGATCAAGGCCGGTATTCCGACGGTGGTTTTGAACAATCCCAGCGATGAGCCGTTCAATTGCATTGCCATTGATAATCGCAGGGCTGCGGCTGAGGCCGTGGGTCATTTGATCGCGCAGGGGCATCGCAAGATCGCGCATATCGCCGGAGATCTTGATACACAAGCCGGGCAGGATCGTTTGGCCGGATATTACGACGCGCTGGATGTGGCCGAGATCGCCCGTGACAAGAAGCTTGTCAAGAAGGGCGGTTTTCTGCGTACGCCGGCGCATCAGGCCGCACAGGCATTATTGAAAGAGAACGATAAGCCTACCGCGATCTTTGCTGCCAGCGATGTGATGGCCTTTGAGGTCCTGGATGTGGCTAAGGCATTGAACATTAAAGTACCCGAGGAACTTTCTGTGATCGGGTTTGATAATAATTTATCAACAGCGAATGCCACACGTCTGGCGACATTCGAGCAACCTATTGTTGATATGGCACGCCTTGGTGTCGAGAGTTTGTATCAGATGAGCCTCGGGCTAGCCAAGCTTCCGGTCAAGATCCTGCTCGAAGCAAAATTCATCAAGGGGCGCACAACAGCGTCGATGAAATAATGGACTTCAAGAAAACGATCCGCGACATTCCTGATTTTCCGAAGAAGGGCATCTTGTTTAAGGACATTACGACCCTCCTTAAAGACAAGAAGGCACTGAAGGCATCGGTTGATGTGCTGGCCCGGCAGTTTGGGAAAAAAGGGATCAAGTATGTTGTGGGCATTGAGTCGCGCGGGTTTATTTTTGGCACAGCACTTGCGTATAAGCTGGGTGTTGGTTTTATTCCTGTCCGTAAAAAAGGAAAACTTCCTTCCAAAGTCCGTTCGGTGACCTATGCGCTTGAGTACGGCACGGACACGCTGGAGATCCATGAGGATGCTTTAAAAAAGGGCGATAAGATCCTGATCATCGATGACCTTTTGGCCACGGGCGGTACGGTGGGTGCGGTGGCGAAGCTGGTACGGGCTTCAGGCGCCAAGATCGTGGGTGTTGGTTTTATCATTGAACTTGCCTTCCTGAACGGCCGCGAAAAATTAAAAGGTCTTCCGGTTTATTCTGTTATCCAATATTAATGGTCTTTGTTTATGATCCGAGTTTGGAAGTTCCTTCATTCCGTGCGTTTTTTTATTGCGGCCGGCATTCTTGTCGTGGCGGCCATTGTTGTTTTTTGGCCGGACCATTCTGATTCTACGGCTGCGATCGGTGCTGTGAAGAAGGCGGCACCGGTTGAGTACAACCCAGCTGTTGAAGCTTTGTTAAAACAAGCGGCGGACGCTCAGGACAAGGGGCGTTTGACCGACGCTGTGACCATTTATGAAAAGGTTGTTGTTCTGGCACCGGATTTTGCGCCGGTTTACCTTAAATTGGGCCAGATCTATTTTCGTCTTGGATCACCGTCTAAAGCTGAGGAGATCTATCTTAAGGCGATCGATCTGGGTTTGAATGATCCGGATGTTTTTCTTTATCTTGGCTATATTAGAGAAGCGCGTTCAGATTTTGATCAGGCCATGGCCTATTATGCCAAGGCTGAGTTCGCCGGGTCCAGGAATGCGGTCTTGTATTTTAATATGGGTAATGTGCATGCACGTCAGGATCATAAGGACAAGGCGCTCGAATGTTTTAAGCGGGCGGTTATCCTGGATCCGAAGTATATGGACGCTTTTGTGAACCTGGCGATCGTTTCGGCTGAAACGGGGGAGTATGCGGATGCGCAATATTATTTGGAGAAAGCTGAAAAGTTGGGGTATGATGCGCCCGTTGAGTTTAAGGCTGGATTAGCTAAGGAATTGAAGAAGAAATAAATTGTCCCCGTCTTGCGGCTTGTAGCGCCGCAGGACTTGGGACAGGAATGTTCTGTAAAGGTATAGAGGTATCCTGTCCCCGTAGCTCAAATGGATAGAGCGCAGGTTTCCTAAACCTGATGTGGCTGTTCGATTCAGCCCGGGGACGTATAATATCTTAGGCCAGGGCCAATAATTGGTGGTCCTGGCCTTTGTATTTATGTAAATGTTTAGCAAGTAGAGGGGGCTCTCTTAATTGACACCCTCCCCCTTGTGGGGAGGGAATGGGAGGGGGGCTTTTCCTCACGATATAAGCTTCCTATGTAAATTTCTTGTAAATTCTATTGACATAGCCACTTGGACTATGGCAAAATAGCCACAACTTAAACCCTAAGATGTTCCTAATCCGATCAGGAAAGGGGGTGGAGAAATTAAGGCTGTTTGGCTTTTGGGTCAGGGAATATCGCTTATAGGGATTACTTGTAAATAATCTAGGCGTATATATCTAGTTGGTTTTTATATCTAATCTAAGGAGAATTACATGGGTAAGAAATTAATGTTAGCGGTCGCTCTTGTTGCCTTGATGGCAGCTCCGGCGTTCGCGTCTGTTCAGAATGTCAAGGTTGGCGGCGATCTGAAGACGACTTCAGTTATCCGTAACAACTTTACGAATGCTGGTTTGGTTGCTGCCAGTGATTCACAGAATGTTATCCTGTCTCAGATCGGGCTCAATGTCCAGGCTGACCTCACGGATAATGTGTCCACAACTCTCCGTTTGAATAATGAGAGAATTTGGGGTCCTGAGACTTCGACTAACACGGATATCAAGCTTGATGCCGCGTATGTCACGATGAAGGAAATGCTGTATTCGCCGCTGACCGTTGTTCTTGGTCGTCAGCCGCTTGTTTATGGCAATCAGTTCCTGATTGGTGATGTTAATACATACGGCGCGGCCGATGTTTCTACGGTTTCTGATCTTACAGGCGGTGTTAATGCTGATGCGATCAAGGCGATCTTAACCTATGATCCGTTGACGGTTGACCTGTTCGCTGCAAAGATCAGCACAGGTACGCCGAGCACCACCGCACTGAACGGTGATGATGATGCTGACCTGTATGGCATCAATGCCAACTATAAAGTCGGCGATTCGATGAATACCGTTCTTGAAGCGTATACGTTCGCGAAGTTTGACAAAGAAGTTGCCACGACCACGACTAAAACCAAGAAGCTTTATGTTCCTGGTTTGCGTGTGAGCACCAATCCGATCGAGGGCTTGAATGTCCAGTTGGAAGGTGCTTATCAGGCGGGTAATGACGCTGACAATGTGACCATCAGTGCGTATGGTTTACAGGCTGGCGTTAATTATGCTCTTCCTGTTATGAAGAACATGAAGCCT
>CAJBYM010000029.1 GCA_903959815.1 Candidatus Omnitrophota bacterium | reverse complement strand
TTGGGGAAGGTCCGTGAGCTTCAGGGTCAAGGGTTCCGCTTGGTCCAGATCTGCTGTTCGAGACTCCCGGATAAACTGGAGATGCACTATTCCTTCGATTTGGATTACCAGTTTACAAGCTTACGTCTAACACTTCTGGATACAGAAAAACCTGTGCCCAGTGTTAGCGGGATCTGTTTTCCGGCCTTTCTTTATGAAAATGAGATCCATGATCTTTATGGCGTTAA
The DNA here is from genome assembly GCA_903959815.1 of Candidatus Omnitrophota bacterium. Lineage (GTDB taxonomy): Bacteria > Omnitrophota > Gorgyraeia > Zapsychrales > Fredricksoniimonadaceae > Fredricksoniimonas. The sequence goes on along the minus strand of CAJBYM010000029.1, from coordinate 6,326 downwards.
GATCGAAGGCATGGCCATTGATTTCAAAGGTAATTTTTATCAAAAGACCATGGTGTCTCCGTTTAATCCTCCGGCACCAGTGGCTAAGTCCGAAGGTGAGGCCAAGCCATGAGTAATCGCACCGTGATCCCATTTGGCCCTCAGCATCCCGTTCTTCCTGAACCGATCCATCTTGATCTTGTCGTTGAAGATGAAAAGGTCATTGAAGCCATTCCTTCCATCGGTTTTATTCATCGAGGGCTGGAGAAGCTTGTTGAGAAGAAAGATTTCATTGATTATGTTTACGTTGCCGAACGCATTTGCGGCATTTGTAGTTTTATCCATGGGTTAACGTATTGTATGGCCGTCGAAGAGGTCATGAAAATTGAAGTTCCTGATCGTGCGCAATATTTGCGGACGATCTGGTCAGAACTTTCAAGGATCCACAGCCATCTTTTATGGCTTGGTTTAACGGCAGACAGTTTTGGTTTTGAAAGTTTGTTCATGCAGTCATGGCGTTTACGTGAACTTATCCTCGATATTATTGAAGAAACCACCGGAGGTCGCGTTATTTTTGGGTCTTGTAAGGTGGGTGGCGCGCGCAGAGATATTTCTTCAGCCAAGCTTGATGAGATCATGAAGAAGCTGCGCTCGTATCAGGCGGAAATGAATATGATCGGCGAAGTTTTTCTGAACGATGTAACCGTTAAACACCGCATGCAGGGCGTGGGAATGTTGTCGAAGGCAGATGCCAAGAGCCTGGGGGCTGTTGGGCCGATGTTGCGCGCCAGTGGTGTTGCCATGGATATCCGTATGATGGGTTATGCATCCTATGGGAAGATCGGGTTTACACCCGTTGTTGAGACAGCAGGGGACTGCTATGCACGCTGTAAAGTCCGTATCCGTGAGATTGATGCGTCGATCGATATCATTGAAAAATGTGTTGAAATGATCAAAGATGGCCCGATCGAAGTTAAGGTAACGGGAACGCCTAACGGGGAATTCTTTGCCCGGTCTGAACAGCCTCGCGGTGAAGCTGTTTATTACGCGAAGGCCAACGGAACAAAATTCCTGCAACGTTTACGTGTACGTACGCCTACATTTGCCAATATAGCACCTCTTTTAGCAACCCTCAAAGGATGCCAACTTGCTGATGTTCCGGTGATCGTTCTGACCATTGACCCTTGTATCAGCTGTGCGGAGAGATAATATGTGTCTTTTGGGAATGACCAAAACAGTATTAAAGAATCTTTTTAGCGGTCCCACAACGGAGCGCTATCCATTCGTTGCCAAAAAATTCTTATCCGGCACGAGGGGGAAGGTTGATATTGAGATCGAGAAGTGCATTTATTGCGGCATCTGCCAGCGCAAATGTCCGACAGCGGCCATCCTTGTGACCAAGGAGCCTAAAACATGGGCGGTTAATCGCATGAGTTGTATTTCCTGTAATGCCTGTGTTGAGGTATGTCCCAAGAAATGCCTTGCCCTTAATGTGAAATATTCGGCTTGTGCTGAAAAGCCTTATCAGGATTCATTCGGACCGGAGAAGCCCCATGCATGAATCTCATCAAGTCCAGCATTTGATCTCTCACGTTCAGGGTGAAATGAAGAAACGGGGGGTCGCGAAGGTTACGCAAGTGACCGTTCTGGTTGGAGAGCTTCTGGGATTCGATGATATTTCAATCGGCCTTCACTGGGATGAAATGGTCATAGGCACAGAGCTTGAAGGTTCCAAGATCGTGGTTGAATTTGCTCCGGCAAGGCTTCATTGTCCCGTGTGCAGATCAGATTTTAAGAAAAAAGGATCTGATCTTTCATGTCCTAAGTGCCGTGTCATGGGGACTCCTACCGCTTCTGGTAAAGAATTCTGTTTGAAGGACCTGGTCGTTTAATGTGTTATGCCATTCCTGGGCGTGTGAAGGCCTTTGAGGGTAAATACATTACAGTTGATTATTTTGGTGAAGAGAGACGCGCGGTCAACGAGCTCTCGGGGCTCGCTCTGGGGGATTATGTTTATGCCCAGGGTGGTTTTGTTATTACAAAAGTCAGCGCGCGAGAAGCGGAGCTGACCCTGGAGACTTGGAAAGATTTGTTCTTTGAATTACAGGCGATCGATGAAAAAAGTGTTGCCATATCGCCCTGGAGCGGAAAGAAATATGAACACGTCCGTGGCTTTATGGACCGGATCCTCGCCGGTGGTAAGATCACGCGTGAAGAAACCCGTTATCTTTTAGGCGTCACATCTTCAGGCGAGAAAGAATTCCTTTTTAGTGCCGCCAATTATCTTCGTCAGCAGCACCATAAGAATTCCTGCTGTGTGCATGGCATCATCGAGATCTCCAATACATGTGTTGAAGGTTGTCACTATTGCGGCATTTCTTCTTTCCATAAGGCGCTTGTACGTTATCGCATGAGTAAAGATGAGATCCTGGAAGCTGTTCGCTCTGCGGTCGAAGATCATGGTTTTAAAGCCTTGGTGTTGCAAAGTGCGGAAGATCCGGGCCGATCTGTGGATGAGTTGGTTGATATTATCACCGAGATCAAGCAAAGATTCGGTGTTTTGATCTTTATAAGTTTTGGTGAAATTGGTCTTCAAGGTTTAGAGCGGCTTTATGCGGCTGGTGCACGCGGGCTTTTGTTGAGATTTGAGACATCAAATCCCGGGTTATACGCGAAGTTTCATCCAGGATCTTCTTGGGATGAACGCATCGCCCATATAAAGAAGGCGAATGAACTTGGCTATTTGATCGTCACAGGTTCTTTGATCGGTTTGCCGGGTCAGACATTGGATGATCTGGCCAGAGATATTGAGCTCGCGGGTGAGCTTAATGTCGAAATGCTTAGCATGGGGCCGTTTTTGCCCCATCCGGCAACGCCGCTGGCCCATATGCCGAGCCCATCCGTTGAGGATGTGGCCCAGGTATTGGCTGTAGCGCGTTTTACGCTTGATCCGGATGTGAAGATATTGGTTACTACGGGTTTTGAAACATTAAGCCTTGAGGCCCGGCGCATTGGGCTTATGGCGGGTGCGAATTCTGTGATGCTCAATGTGACGCCCGTTGACAAACGGGCTTTATATAATATTTATCCAGGGCGTGCGCATCAAGATGACACGATCGATGCGCAAATCCAGGGAACGATCAAGATGCTTGAAGGTTTAGGCCGCGCGCCGACAGATTTAAGTGTCGGACAAGATGATAATTAAAGGAGAAGGTCATGCATATTCCAAGTTCAATGTTAAATGGAGCGATTTGTCCGGTGACAGTCGCTGTCGGTATCGCAGGCACAGGTTTGGCTGTTTATTATGCGCGTAAAAGCGATGACCAGCCTTCAGCGATGAAGTTTTCAGCAGTTACGGCCATGGTTTTTGCTCTTCAAATGTTGAATTTCTCTGTTCAAAACGGGACCTCTGGACATTTGATGGGGTCTGTCTTGGCCATGGCCCTTTTGGGTGTGCCTTATGCGATCATTTCGATGGCCGTTGTGTTGACAGTCCAGTCTGTATTCTTTGCTGATGGAGGTATTAATGCGCTGGGTGCGAATGTCATTAATATGGCTTTTATTGGGGTTGGAGTTGCGGGCGTTATTTTTGAAGCGTTAAAGCGAATGAGTGTTCCGAAAAACATCTCTTTAGCGATCACAGCATGTGTATCCATTATGGCGGCGTCAATAGCATGTTCTTTAGAAGTGGCGGCTGCCGGCGCGGTCAGTTTAAATAAAGTTCTTCCGGCCATGCTTTCGGTGCACGCACTCATTGCCATAGGTGAGATCGCCATAACAGTTGCGATCTTGGCTGGGCTTTTTGCCTATCAACGTATGTTTAAGGCGAACCAGGCCATGTTGTCTATAGCCGCATTTGTTTTTGCATGCATTGCAGCGATGTTAAGTCCGTTTGCAAGTAATTTTCCTGATGGTCTTGAATATGTTTCAGAAAGACTGGCTTTTATGAGTTTTTCAGGGGTGAATGCAGGTGCATTATTCCCTGATTATCATGCTTCCTTTATTGCCAATCAGGGATTATCAACCATTTGCGCAGGTCTGGCGGGCGTTGCGATCGTCTCTATTGTGGCTCAAATGGCCGCACACGGCATAAAGCTCGTAAGGGATAGAAAATAGCTTTTTATTTAAAGCCCTTGTGTTCCTCTTCTGGGGAAGTATAATACTTTAAATAGGACAACTTAATAATTGGAGGCAACATGGGTTTTCAGTCAGGTGGCGGGAAGTACGATAACAGGCCGAGAGAAATGCACAAGGCAACTTGCGCGGATTGTAACAAGGAATGTGATGTTCCTTTCAAGCCGAGCGGGGATCGTCCGGTTTATTGTAAAGATTGCTTTTCCAAGCGGAAAGATGGCGGTCGCTAATAAAACGTTTTAGTATTGTGCGGTCTTTTCCAGGCCCTGTATCAAAAAGATACAGGGCCTTCTTTATGTGAATTAAGGACAATAGTTGAAACCATGAATTTCTTAACCGGTTCTATTTTATCCGCAGCTCGCTATCTTTTTGCCATCGTAGGCATAAACCTTATTCTTTGTTTCAATGTTTTTGCCGGAGATATTGTTATTTGGGGGGATAGTCAGGATAATTATCCCATTCAAGAAAAGATGGTGCAATTGATCCTGTCTGCTAAGCCCAGTGCTATTTTTCGTGTGGGGGATATGGTCAGTAATGGCCATGACCTTGAGCAATGGAGTCAGTTCAAAAGGATCAATAAGCCTTTACTTGAAAAGTTTGATTATTTCCCTGCTTTTGGGAACCATGAAGCAGGTTCGCCAACTTACTTTGATATCTTTCCATCCTTGGGCGCGCAACACTGGTATTCGGTTGATCGTGAAAATATCCACGTTATTGTTCTGGATAGCAATCTTGACATCAAGCCTGGGTCTGAACAATATCAATGGCTTGTAACTGACCTGCAGAGATCCAAAGAAAAGGCGACATTAACCATCGTATTATGCCATCATCCGCTCTTTAATGTCGGGATACACATGGACGACGAGAAAGGCCTGAGGCCGATCCTGCTTCCATTATTTAAACAATACGACGTGCGTGCCGTATTTTCTGGCCATGATCATCATTATGAGCGCTTTGAGTATGCCGGGATCCAGTTTATTGTGACAGGAGGAGGCGGGGCGGGCCTTTATCCGCAGATGCGTAAAAGTCCGTATTTGAAGAAATTAAGGATCGCGCGTCATATCTGTGTCTTAAGACCTGAAAAACATGGTTTATTGATCAATATCATTGATATCGATGGTAATATTATTGAAACGATCAAAGTTCTCTCAGATAAGCAGGGGCATTAATAGAGGGTCATGAATGAGTACTCAACATCGAAAAATGGATAAAAGTTATTGGGATAGCATGGCCGGGGCTTATGAAAAAGAGATCTTAAGCGTCTTACACAGTGATGAGCGCGGGCTTATCCGAGCACGTTTGCGGGCCATTGCATCAGATAAGGCTTCTGTGGCTGATATTGGTTGTGGGATCGGCCATTTCTTGCCGCTGTTATCTGAAAACTTTGGTAAGGTTTATGCCAATGATATTTCTTCAGAATTGCTTAGGCGTGCCCGGGAAGATCATGGCCATAGAACGAATATTCAGTTCTTGCCTGGCGATATCCGGATCGTTTTTAAGAAAATTCCTCGTGTTGATTGTGTGGTCAGCGTCAATTCGCTCATTTCTTCTTCCATGTCGATCAGAGAAATGATGTTCAAGGCGATCGCAGCCCGTCTTAAGCCCAAAGGACATTTGATCCTTGTTGTGCCGTCTTTGGAATCCATGATGCTTGTTGATGTGAGGTTCTTGCAGTGGAAGCGCAGAACTGGCGTTGCTCCTTTTAAGGCATTGAAGTCTGTGTATCCTTTAAGCCGTATGCAGGACAACAAGTTTAGGCAGGGGGTCATCGCTATTGACGGGGTCGCGACCAAACATTATTTGAAAGAAGAACTTGAGGTTATTCTTGCGTCCCAGAAGATGGATGTTCTAGAGATCGTCAAGATCGAATACGACTGGCATTCAGAACTGGAGCATCCGCCGCTATGGATGCAGGCGCCTTATCCCTGGGATTGGCTGGTTGTGGCCCGTCGAAAGTGAATCTATGTCTAAAATAAAGAAAATCCCGTCTAAATATCAGCCTAAAGGTTTTAAGATCATCTATGAAGATGATGCTCTTATTGTGGGAAATAAAGCGGCCGGTTATTTGACGGTTGGGGCGAAATGGGAAAAAGTAAATACGGTCCAGCATGCGCTGGACATGTATGTGCGTAAAGGCAATTCGAAGTCACATAAAGTTGTTTACGTGGTCCATAGGTTGGATCAGCATACATCCGGGCTGCTCATTTTTGCCA
>CAJBYM010000028.1 GCA_903959815.1 Candidatus Omnitrophota bacterium | reverse complement strand
TATACAGATGAAAATGGACAGCCGGCAGTGACCATGAAAGAAGGTTTTGAACTTCCTGCTGACTTTGATCATGAGAACGCACCATTTTTTAATACCAATACTGTGATCGTTCGGCTAAAGAGCTTACTGAAATTCTTGGATGTTACGCAACAAGAGCTTGCCGCGATGTCTTTTGAAGAACGCTCTGAACTTGTACGCAATCGATTGGTCAAGCAGATCAAGGCTAACTTTGAATTTAAGAATCATGAGGTTGACGGAGAATTTCAGGACCTTGGCCCTGTTAAAGACGGGAAAACCAAGATCCCGGTCGTTCAGTTAACAAGGATCATGTTACAGGTGGTGCAGATCAAGGGGGCTAAGATCGGATATATTTTTGCGCCGCGTAAAGATATTTTCGCACCGGTGAAAGAGCCTGAAGACAGGGGGATCGCAGCACAGAATAATGAAGCAGCCTTGGCGCCTTATTTAGAGAAAGATTATGCGGATGCGGTAGGGCCGATTGATCAAAAGCAGCCATGGAATGAGGGTGGTATTGATCTTAATCCTGCGAGTTTGAATCTGAAGGTAAGCCGTACGGGTAAGGGTATTCAGGTTCAGGTCGATCCTGCTGAGATCCAGAGGATCAAGGCCGAAGGTGTGAGTGGATTTACACCTGTGATCATTAATATCATGCCGGTCAAGAGCATGTTGCCGGCTTTAGGATTAGCTCTGGTTGAGGCTGTGGGCGCGGCAAGCTGAGATCAGGATGACCATGATTTAGCAAAGGGGCGGCGTTGGCCGCCCCTTTTTATTGGATTTACGGACAGAATTCCCCTCCCCCGCGAAGCGTGGGGAGGGGTTAGGGGAGGGGGAATTAGGGCGGTTGTATTGTGCCAGACCCCTCCCTTGGTCCCTCCCCACAAGGGGGAGGGAGATCTAGTTGCAATTATTTCTTTATAACGGACTCTAATTTTTGCAGCGCGGCAAGTGTGGTGGGGTCGTTGGGAATTATTTGCAGCAGGATCGTCAGATATTCTTTTGCCTTTACGTAGGCGCCTTCACGGTAGGCGATCTCGGCGAGAATATTGAGGGTGTAGATCTTTTCTTCAGACATGTTGAAATATATTTCCAGCAACTTTCTGGCGCGGGCATATTCGTTTTTGTTCAGATAAAGCTGGGCCAGGGATTTATAAGAGAAAATAAAGTTGGGCTGCAACTCAATGGCTTTCTCGTAGTACTGTTGGGCAAGATCAGATTCTTTGGCGTCGCGGTAGATATTGGCGATGTTGTGGTAGGCCACGGCATTGCTGGGATCCAGCGCGATGGCTTTCTGGTAAGTTTCTTTGGCTTTCTCGACGATACCTTTCTCGGCATAGGCCATGCCCATGTTATTGATCACGCGGTAACTGGTGGGGACTGAGGGTGCAAGTTTTTCATAGAAGTCAATGGCCGTGCGCCAGTCCAGGCAGCGCCAGGCACTTCTGATCCCTGCGGCAAGAATCACGGCCATCATAATCGCAAGAAAGATCGTTCGCTTCTTTTTATTATTAGCCGATTCGAGGGCGAACGTCAGGACAATAAGAATGATCCCGATCAGCGATGTATAAAGAAAATGTTCGTACACGAATGCGTTGATGATGACCAGAAGATTGGACGTCGGGAGTATGCCTGTAAAGAACCATAGAACGCCGAAGGCGATGACCGGACGTTTGTTCCAGTTGTGTTTTGCAAGCCAGATGAGAGCGGTGCACAGGGCGATCCCCCAGAGCACGTCCAGTTCATAAAAAGATTGAGCCGGATCGATGAGGCGTTCAACACGCAGATCATAGGGCGTAAAAATGAATCCGGCGTAAAGCGAGATCGCGCGGAAGAATGTGGCGAGCCGCACATCAAAGTGGGTTGTAAACTGTGTGTCCTGGTTATAAAAATTAAAGGAGTTGTTGAAATTAAGGACTGTCGCGCGCAGTACCATGTAAACGGTTGCGATCAGAATAAATGGCCATAGCGCCGTAAGGATGGTCTTGATCTTTTTGATGAATCGGGTCGATGGGGTTAAAAAGAAGAAATCAGCTAGCGCGATGAAGGCGATGAGCAGGATCCCTGTTTCTTTGGATAACAGGGCCAAGGGGGACATGATCAACGCGATCCACCAGTCGGGGCTTTTGATCGCACTTTGGTGCGACCGACGGAATTTAATGTAGAAATAAACCCCTGTTAGTACGAGCGTTGTTGCCAGTGAGTCGCCCATGCTGTTGGGGTAGACGACAGCTTCTGTATGCACAGGATGTACGACCCATAATAGCGCGGTGAGGATCGCGAGTGTTCGGTTGTTCAAGAGGTTGTTGATCACCAGAAAGAGCATGCCGGCGGCAGCGGCGTGGCACAGGATCGATACCGCATGCCAGCCCCAGACCCAATCCGACCACAGGTGCCATTCTATGGCAAATATGGTCTGCAATAACGGGCGCCAGTAATTGCTAACAAGATGTGTGCCGGCGATGATATTATCTGTGAAGAACCTGGGCCAGAATTGCCAGTCTTTGATGAACATGTTCTTGAGGATGAAATCTTCGTCGTCCCAGAACATCTGGTTCGGCAGGCACAAGGCGTAAACAATGATGGCGGCAAGGATCAGTGTGAGGATCACATGGCTGTCGCGGGACAAGAATTCCTTGGCGCGGGCCAGCGATCTATTCAACCATGTTGCATGTTTTGTGTTTGATGGCATAATCTTTTCATCCATTGTATCAGGCTTAATGTTTGTTATTATAATATTATGCGAAGCTGGTTATTACTTTTCCTTATAATTTTATTACCCGTAGGCACGGGCTGTGACAGGATCTATGGCCTCTTGCATAAGCCTGGCGGGGAGGAACGTGTGATCTTGGGAAATGTGCAGTTCAATGAATATAATCCCAAGGTTGAAGACGTTCAAAAATATTTGCGCATTCTGGGATATCATATTGGACGTCCGGATGGGAAGTTTGGAGCGGGAACCCGTGATGCGGTGGCGAAGTTCCAGGGTGATGAAGGGATCGAGGTTACCCGCTTTGTAGATAAGGCCACCTGGGCACAGTTGCAATATTATGTTCAAAGCCCATTGGTCAAGAAAGACGTTTTAAGCGGTCAGGCGGTTCAGAAAGCCCTCGTTAAAGCCGGGTATGATCCCGGAAGACTGGACGGGCAATTAGGGCCGCAGACCAAATCCGCGTTACGCAAGTTTCAAAAAGAGCATCAGCTGACAGCGGATGGTGTGATCGGACTTAAAACGATCAAGGCACTGTTGCAATATCTGGTAAAATGATCGTTTAGGGCGGTATAACTTTTTAGGAGATGCGCGTGCATTCTGTTGATGTTCTTATTATTGGAGCCGGGCCGGCGGGACTTGCGGCGGCTATTCGTTTGAAGCAAAAGGACAAGGGCCTTTCGGTCATGGTGTTGGATAAAGCCTGTGACCTGGGTGCGCACAGCCTTTCGGGCTCTGTTTTTGAGCCGGCCTGTTTGGATGAACTGCTTCCGGGTTGGCGTACGGCTGTCGGATCATTCGTTTCTCAGATGAGACCTGTTGAGCGTGATGAGATGTATTTTCTTACTTCGCGTTCTGCGCTACGTGTTCCCGCATTCCTTGTTCCGTCAGGGATGCATCATGCGGGAGACCAGATCATTTCTTTGTCGCGTCTTGTCGACTGGTTGGGGCAGATTGCGATTAAAGAAGGAGTGGATGTTTATCATGGCGTTTCAGCCGCATCATTATTGTGGGAGAACGGTGCGGTTAAGGGCGTGAGGCTGGTGGATCAGGGGCTGGACAAAGATCGCAAGCCTAAGGAAAACTTTCTTCAAGGCGAACAGGTATGCGCGCACACGACCATTCTTGCCGACGGTGCCCGCGGGGTTCTTTCCCGGGAATATATTTCTAAGGTTGGCGGGAATAAGAACCCTCAGGTTTATTCTCTGGGTGTTAAACAGATCATACGTCTGCCTCAGAAAAATAATTTTGGTCCTGGCCGTGCCATCCATACGCTCGGGTTTCCGAATCGACCGGACGTTTTTGGTGGAAGCTTCTTTTATAGTTTGGCCCCGGATCTTGTAGCCGTTGGACTTATCCTCGGCCTTGATTGGCGTTACACGGACCTTGATGCCCAAAAAGAGCTGGAGCTTTTAAAAACGCATCCTTTGATCGCACGTTTCTTAAAAGATGGAGAGGTCATTGAAGCAGGAGCAAAAGTTATTCCTGAGGGTGGTTTTTTTGCCTTGCCTAAGTTGGTTTCACAAGGGGCCATCCTCATTGGAGATGCCGCAGGTTTTGTGAACATGGAAAAGATCAAGGGCATTCACTATGCGATCCGTTCTGGTATGGCCGCAGCGGATGCGGTGGTCGCAGGAGACCTTTCAACTTATGAGGTAAATTTAAAAGCTGCTGGTATTTGGAATGCTATGCATCAAGCGCGGAACTTTCGTGCTGTTTTTCAGGCCGGGCTTTTTATAGGCGCCCCGCTTTCGATGGTGCAACGTTATTGGCCGCTGCGTATCGGCATGCCCAAGGACCACATGCGGACGCAAAAGGGTGCGTGTCTTAAAAGGACCTTAAAGCCTGTTATAGATCGTGAACGGTTTGCTTTTTTGTCCGGGACCATGCACCGTGAGGATGAGCCATCGCATTTGATCATTGCTGATGCGGCGATCTGTGCGCGTTGCGAAAAAGAATTTCAGAGCCCTTGCACGTCGTTTTGTCCGACACAAGTTTATGAACGTAAGGCGAAGGCTATTCACATCAGTGCTACGAATTGTGTTCATTGCGGAACGTGTTCTGTGAAGTGCCCGTTTGAGAACATTACCTGGACCCCGCCTGAAGGAGGGGAAGGTCCTCGCCATAAAATGATGTGATCCGATCAACTGCAGTATCAGTCAACCTCTTGTTTTTACCCCTTTTATAGTAAATACTTATATATAGTTTGGTGTCCAATATTATGAAGAAATTAGTCTCTTTTATCATTTTACTGGCCTTTTTGGTCAACAGCACATTGCCTGGGCATGCTCAAGCTTTGTTGGTGGGGGCAGGAGAAGGTGTTTTATCTGAACCCGGAGCCATGGTTCATGTCAGCCCCTCCTTTACGCCCGCCTTGCTTAAAGGGTTGAGAATTGATGTTAAAGAGCCTTTTAAATTCAATTTTATTCTCGATGCGGGGGATGACAATGTTAGAGGGGTCTCACTGAAGAATGAAGCGGGCAAGCTGATCCGTTATTTTATGGCTTCGTTGGCTGTTCCTGAGAAGGACCTGTGGGTTAATCTTTCGCCTTATGAAAAAGACAGGATCGTACCCGAGGCATTGGGTGTTACGGAGATGGGGCGTGACTTGCTGGCGCAGGACTATTTGCTCAAACAGATCACGGCATCGCTCATTTATCCGGAAGATGCGACGGGCAAGGATTTTTGGGCCAAGATCTACAAGGTTGCGCAGGAAAAACTTGGCACAACAGATATGCCGACGGATGTGTTCAATAAAGTTTGGATCGTTCCGGCGAAGGCTGTGGTTTATGAAGAGGGGAACAAGGCCGTTGTTGTGGAGGCTAAACTTAAGGTGATGCTCGAATCTGATTATACGGCGATGCAGCACCATGTTGCAGGATCAGGGCAGGCGGCAGCACCGGCCAGTGAAATTTCGAAACAAGTTTTGCGTGATGTTGTTATCCCCGTGCTTGAGAAAGAGGTTAATGAGGGCAGGAATTTTTCGTCTTTGCGCCAGGTTTACTACGCGCTCATCCTTGCCAAATGGTATAAGGAAAACTTGAAACAGAGCATTCTTAGCCGGACTTACGCGGATCAGAATAAAGTCCGGGGTGTTGAGATCCAGGATAAGCAGGTTAAAGAAAAGATCTATGCAAAATACGTCGAAGCGTTTAAAAAAGGCGCGTTCAATTATATCAAGGAAGAATTTGATCCTGCTTCACAAGAGCTCGTTGCGCGTAAATATTTTTCAGGCGGAGTCGGACTGCAGTTTACGCAAGAGGTGGTACATGACAGGGCTTTTGTCTTAAACGATATAGATCCTGTGTACGAGGTTCAAAGTGATCTTGTGGTGCCTCTTGAGGGTGAGGCTGATGCGACCGAGTTGCCCGTCGTGAATATGAAAGAGTGGAGGACCTGGTTTTGGCCGAATTTCAGAGCAGGACAAAGCAAGATATACATTTCCAAAGACGGGAAGCGGGTTTTAAAGGTATTCAAGCTTAAGGGCTTGCGGGAAGAGCATATGAGGATGATGTACGAGATCATTAAAAGTTTGCCTCAAAAACTGAAAGAGAGTGGATATCAGGGGCCTGTTGAAATCGTTGTGCCCACATTGGTGCGGATAGAGCATGGGGGGCTTGCTTTTGTAACGGAAAAGAAAGACGGGTATTTATTTGAGAAAGTATTGCGTCGCGGGAAAACTTTTCGTAGCCGCGAAGATCTGCAGCAGATCGCTGAAGTTTTCTTTGATGCCGTTGATGCTGTTATGGGTGAGGGCATGGCGGACAGGAACGGGAATGCGCCGGTTCTTAGTTTGACGGACGAAGCACACTATTTAAATTTCTTATGGGCGCGAATGGCTGATGGGCAAGAGAAGATCTGGAATATAGACCCCATTGACATGTTTGCTGTGATGCATCGTGTTGACACAACACAGACGGATCTGGTCGAGGGGTTGGATTACTCTGAGAATGAAGATAAGACGGTTGATCAGATCATGGCAGAACTTGAACAAGGCCATAGCCCTTTATGGGGATTTGTTAAAGATGATCCTGAAGCGGTGGCTGTTATACGCACGCGTTTGGAGCGTGTTTTGAAAAGTCGTTTCCTGGATGAGATGAGGCATTATTTAAAGAAGAGTGATAAGAAAAAACAGATCTCTTTATTGCCCGGAGACCTTGAACATGCGCCTGTTGTTCTTTTCGGCAGTACGGTTTGGGGTCGTTCGCCCCAAGATCATGATGTTCTTGTTGTGACACAAGGAGCAGCTCATTTGAGTTTAAAACGGGATGGTATCGATGCAAACATTGTAGATCAGCAGACGCTGATCAAAGGGCTTCAAACAGGCGCAATGGGGGCTGTTGTGGTCAAGCAGATCGTGGATGTGAGCGGTGTCTTCTTAAAAGGTCAAGCCAAAGACCTTGGTTTGCCATCTTTAGTGTTGCGTGAAAGGCTTGTGTTAGCCCGGCAGTTGATTAACGCAGGGCAGAAGGAGGCCGACTTTTTCTTTCTAGGAAGTCAGGAAATAGGGTCCAAAGAACGTGTTGTTCATCGTCTGATCGAAGGTTATGCCCTGGTTTACGATGCCTTGATCGCCGAGGGAGAGCCTGAATTGATGGTCGGGCAGAAACCATTAAGGCTTTTTTACAGAGAGTTCTTGAAAGCGGAACAGGGTCAAGATGATCCAGGTTTCGCGGATATCACATGGCAGGATTTTAAACAAACGTTTGATGAATTCGCCCAGCAGGTCGAACGTTTGGATAAGGGTGAAGAGATGGCGTCATCGCGACTTAATACCCAGCTTATTATTGATAAGATCAATGCTTTGAGTCAGGGCATTATTCATGGTAAGACTGGTGAGGAATATTCTTTTGTCGCGGTTCATCATGCGGTGATTGAGGATGGCGATAGAATTAAGGTTTTTCTTAAGAATGCCCAGGGTATTGTGAGCAATGATTATGTTGCGCTGTTTGATGTATATCCTGAAAAAGATTTATTGGGCGAGTTAAAGGAGAATTTTAAAGGGGTGATCTTTGAAAGAGATCTGGACGACGGTCCATTAGATCTGCGAGGCGGAGGGCTTGGAAAAGCTTTTCATAAGATCTTAAGTCGAGCTATTCCTGAAGGCGTCGACATTGAAGCGTATGTTTTTGATAAGACAACGCGTGAGGAGTTGACGCATGATTTTGATTTGCAAGGAGACCGTATTTTTATTCAGGTGGATGGTGAGCAGATCGAGGTTATGGATGATCAGTTTGATCGTTTTGGAGAAAAGGACCGTCGTTCATTGGCGTCTTATCAGGTCATGCTTTCAGATCTTTTAGCTAATAGTGCTATGGGCCGGATCTGGAGTGAACAAAGTGGGTTTAAAGATTTCCAATTGGTTGTTAAGGACGGTCAAACGAAGCGAAATGGTCTCGCTGCTTTAAAGTGGTGGATCGAGGAGAGTCGTAAGCCGGAGGATGCACCGGATAAAGTTTATTTGCATCCTTTTTTTAAGGCCAAGAATATCCCACGATGGGGACAGGATAATATGCTTCGATTACGTGAGCTGGCGGGGCATTACTTTAAAACAATCTTTGCAACTGGGGGCTGGTGTATCAGTCGCAGTCAACTGATTGAATGGTTTAGCCATTATATTAATTTGCCAGAAGATATATTGGCCTATGTTGTACAAGAGGCGGTTAATCAGCGGGCGATAGCCAATCCTTCTAAGAATTTTGGATTGAATTTTGATGAGGTGGCCGTATTGAGAAACGGCGTTGATGGGTTGGTTGCCCGTGATATTAAACGTATTCTTGTGATGACTTATGGTGGCGGTGGGCTTTTATCTGCAGGCACGGCCTCTGAAGAGGGTGACACCGAATTTGAGACGACAGTAAAAGCTGTGATCATTGCGGATGCACGGTATGGGAAAAAAACGGATGTAACTTTCGTTATTTATGAGCAGAGCTTGCTTTCTTTGGCAAAATATTCTAATCAGCTTGATCATTTGGCGCGTGTTGTGAGACAGAAATATCCCCAATGGAAAGGCAAGGTCAATTATGAATTTCGATATGCGAATCTTTTTCAGGCGATAGATGATGATGTGGTGGCCCAGGCCGTTCTTTCTGCTTCGCACATTACATTTTGGCGGCATACGTGGGTTGGCGATGCTATTCGTAAAGATCCTAATTTCCCGGAAGCAACGCCAGATGCGCTTAGAAAGTTTGCAGCAAAATTAGAAGGGGCGATCAAGCAGGGCGTGCTTATTGTGAAAGAATCTAATGGAAAGGATTTTCTTGTTGTACAGAAGCTCATTGGTTTGGATGAAGGTGAGCATGCCGGAGGCATTGATCTGACGGCAAAGAATATGAATGTTCAGACCACGGGTTCAGGGACACGATTTGAGATCCTTGACGGGGCTGAGAGTATGGATGTGAATGATATGGGCAATCTTAGGCCTGTGATCAATATCATTGTCCCGATCCGAGGGGTTTCTGCTTTCTTAGCCTCCTGATGCGAATATTTTTGCGCTTTTAAATTTTCGTGCTAGACTTTCCCAATACCAACAAGGATAGGGTCATGCCTAAGAATAAAACAAGTTTTTCCACAGCCGCTGAATTGAAGGTTTTACGCAAGGTTGTTGATATTACGACCTCCGAGCTTGATGTCGACGGCGTCTTAAGCGAGATCGTTAAGATCGTGACCGACATTGCCAATGCGGATTCTGTGTTCATTTATTTGTTTGATGGTGACAAGAAGCATCTGGTTTTGCGTGCCTCTAAGACAGCCCATAAGAAAGAGCTTGGTAAGGTTTTGCTCAAGGTGGGAGAAGGTTTGACGGGTTGGGCCGCCAAGAACAATAAACCTGTTGTTATTAAAGAGAATGCCTACCAGGATCCCCGCTTTAAGGCATTCGAAGTTCTTCCTGAAGATAAATATGAAGCGTTTGTTGCCTTGCCCATTGTATATAAAGGTAAGGCCATTGGTGTTATTAACCTCCAACATAAGAAGGTGCATGAGTATCCGGTCAATGCCATTGAACTTTTGGCCATGATCGCGCGCCAGGTGGGTGGGGTGATCGAACACACACGGCTTTATGGCGAGACGCATGCTAAAGCACTGCAATTTGATACGTTGGTCAAAGTGAGCCAGACCATTACGTCCGAGAAATATCTGGATGAGATCTTAAGCCTTATCGTGGTTGTGACAGCGGAAATGCTCAATTCGAAGATCTGTTCGATCATGCTTTTGGATCCCAAAGGTCAGGAGCTGGTGATTAAGGCCACCCAAAGTTTGAGTGATGATTATAAAAAGAAGCCGAATTTGCGCGTAGATACCAGTTTGATGGGTGAAGTTGTCAAGACCCGCACGTCCATATCGATTGAAGATGTTCGCCGTGAGAAACGTTATTTCTACCGTGAACTTGCGGTTAAGGAAGGGCTGACCTCCATGCTTGCGGTCCCCATGATCGTTAAGGACCGGGCTGTTGGCGTCATTAATGTTTATACCAAAGAACCGCATTCTTTTTCACAAGATGAGATCGGTGTTTTGCAGATGGTCGCGAACCAGGCGGCTGTTGCCGTCGAGAATACGAAGCTTATGGAAGAGTCTTTGAAAGCGCGAGAAGCGCTGGAAACCCGGAAATTGGTCGAACGGGCCAAAGGTGCGCTCATGAAGATGCAGAATTTGTCCGAAGAGGCTGCGCATCGTATTATTCACAAGAAGAGCATGGACAGTTGCAAGAGCATGAAAGAGATCGCGGAGTCTATTTTGTTGTTGGTGGACATACAGAATATCGGTAAAGTTTAGAATTGACAAAGAAATCGTCTCACGGTATACTTTGCAAAGTTTGAAGACAGTGTGGTCTTCATGATTATAAGTTAAGCAGGGCAATGGCGTCCTCTTTTGGAGATAAGTGTTTCCGGAAGGGGACTATTCTTTTATAGTCCTCGCTGAGGTTCCAGCAAAAACTAAAAGGAGCAGGGAGTATGGCAAAGAAAGCAGTATCCAAGAAAGTTGCAGCTAATAATCTTATCGCTAACACCTTTGGTGACAATGCGTTTGGTCTGAAAGTCATGGCCAAGCGTCTTTCCCCTAAAGCGTACAAATCCATTGAAAATACTATCAGAACCGGCGGCAAACTTGATTCCGCAGTGGCGCAGGAAGTTGCGGAAAAGATGCATGAATGGGCTTTGGAAAAAGGCGCCACGCATTATTGCCATTGGTTCCAGCCTTTGACCGGTATCACGGCTGAGAAACAGGAAGCCTTTTTGGACTTTTCACCCACCGGGTTTGTGATGGATTTCAGCGCCAAACAGTTGATCCAGGGTGAACCCGATGCCTCTTCGTTCCCCTCAGGTGGTTTACGTGCAACGTTTGAAGCCCGTGGTTATACTGGCTGGGATCCTAGCAGTCCTGCGTTCATCAAGACCACGAGTCAGGGTGCGGTGCTTTGTATCCCGACATTCTTTGTGGGTTGGAACGGTGAAGCGCTGGATAAGAAAACTCCGTTGTTGCGCTCCATGAAGGCCCTTAATACACAGGTCAATCGTTTGGCTGAATTGTTTGGCATTTCGACGCAGGGCAAGCGTTCTTTTGCGACATTGGGCGGTGAACAGGAGTATTTCCTGATCGACCGTGAATTTTATCATCGCCGCATTGACCTTGTGCAGACGGGCCGTACGCTTTTCGGCAAGGAACCGGCTAAGCACCAGCAGATGGCAGATCATTATTTTGGTGCTATTAAGACCCGCATCGTTGAGTTCATGGAAGAGCTTGATCGTGAACTTTGGAAAGTGGGCATTCCGGCCAAGACGCGCCATAACGAAGTTGCACCGGCTCAGTATGAGATCGCGCCCGTTTTTGAAGAGCTCAATATTGCGGTCGATCACAATATGTTGACCATGGAACTGATGCAGCGGATCGCCGAGAAACACGGGTTTGTGTGTTTGCTCCATGAGAAGCCGTTTAAGGGGATCAATGGTTCTGGTAAACATAACAATTGGTCTGTGGTCGGTCCGGATGGCAAGAACTGGCTTTCTCCGGGTGATAACCCGCATGAAAATGCTAAATTTCTTGTGACGCTGGCTGCGGTCATCAAGGCGGTGGATACGCATGCGGATATTTTGCGTGCAACCGTCGCTTCGGCGGGCAATGATCATCGTTTGGGGTCGCATGAGGCGCCTCCGGCGATCGTTTCCGTTTTCTTGGGAGATCAGCTCAATGATATCATTGATCAGATCGAGAAGGGTGATCTGAAGAATACGAAGCAGGGTGGTTTGCTTCATGTGGGCGTTGATTCATTGCCTATTATCCCGCGTGATTCCTCTGACCGCAATCGCACGTCTCCGTTCGCGTTTACGGGGTCCAAGTTTGAGTTCCGTGCCGTGGGTTCTAATTTCTCGCTGGGCGGGCCGAACGTCGCTCTTAATACGATCATTGCCGAGGCGATCGATGAGATCTGCACCCGGCTTGAGGCGGATAAGAAGGCGAAGAAGGACTTCAATCAGTCTGTTCAGAAGCTGTTGCAGGATATTATCAAGAAGCACAAGCGCGTGATCTTCAATGGCGATAATTACACGGAAGATTGGGTGAAAGAAGCCGAGAAACGTGGGTTGCCGAATAATCGCACCACGCCGCAGGCGTTGGAGGCGTTCAATACCAAGAAGGCAGCGGATCTCTTTGAGAAATATAGCGTATTGTCGCGCAAGGAATTGGCTTCCCGTTATGAGATCTACAAGGAAGCATATGAAGGCGTTCTGAGTTATGAAGCCGCGCTTGCGGTTGATATGGTCCGCACGATGTATCTTCCGTCGGTCGCCGCGCAGATGAATGAGCTTGCGCGCACGGTCAAGTCGGTTGAGGGTGTTGAGGTTAAGACGGCGTCTGTTAAAAAGACGCTGGCAACGATCTCTGCCCTTAATGATAAGGCGCTTGAAGAGGTTGAAGCACTTGAGCAGGCGATCAAGGATGGTAAGCCTGGGCTTGAGAAGCGTAAGCTGATGGGAACGCTCCGCAAGACCATTGATACGCTTGAAGGTTTGGTGGCTAAGGAATTGTGGCCTGTTCCGTCGTATGCTGAGATGCTGTTCATGATCTAAGATCGATCAGGAAGCATGGATCATTCAAGGGCTCAGGCGTGATGAACGTCTGAGCCCTTTTATTCGGGCTTTATACAGCAAGGTCAAGCAGCCAAGCCATATATAATTGTGAAATTCAGGGATTATGGTATGATTTTGTTCATCAAACATGTTGATATCGAAGGCCCTGAAGCTCTGGGGTCTTTTTTTGAAAAGCACGGATTTGATCTTTCTCTGGTCGATTTGCATCGTGGCGCTCGGCTTCCCGTGGATCTTCAGGATGTGGATGCGGTTGTAAGTCTGGGCGGGCCGATGAACGTTTATGAAGAAGAGAAATACCCCTTTCTTAAGGATGAAGATGTTTTTTTAAAGAATGTCCTTAAAGAAAATGTGCCATTCTTGGGCATTTGTCTTGGGTCTCAGCTTTTGGCCAAGGCGGCGGGCGGTATGGTCGTGCGTTCGCCTCAGCCGGAGATCGGCTGGTTTGATATCATGTTGCGTTCGCATGGTGTCACAGATCCGCTGTTCACAGGATTGCCGGCGGTCATGGAAGTGTACCAATGGCACGGTGATATGTGTGTTGTTCCGGCGGATGGTGTGCACCTTGCAGTCTCAGAGCGTTGTCCAGTCCAGGCATTTCGAGTTGGCACCAGGGCGTATGGCTTACAGTTTCATGCGGAGATCACAGATCAGAGCATTGCGGCCTGGTCGTGTAAGTATGAGCCCGAGAAACAGGCGCAACGCGAGGCCATGCTCAAGCGTTATCAGGATGTTAAGGATGGTTTTACGCACAGAAGCCAGATCCTTTGCGGGAATTTTTTGAAGATTATTAATAAGAAATAATATGAATACTCTTCGTATAGCTTTAGCCCAGATCAACACGACCGTTGGTGACCTTCATGGTAACCGCGATTGGATCCTTGCTTATTGTGACAGGGCGCGTCGCGCTGGCGCTGGCATTGTTGCTCTTCCTGAGATGGCGGTCACGGGTTATCCGCCCGAAGATCTTCTGTTCAAGAAACATTTCATTACCAGCAATATCGCTGTCCTTAATGATATTGCACGGCGGGTCGAAGGGATCACGGCGATCGTGGGTTTTGTTGACCGCGGCAAGGACGGAGAGCTTTATAATGCCGCCGCCGTGATCGCCCATGGCAAGATCATGGGCATTTACCGCAAGCATGCACTTCCGAATTACAGTGTTTTCGACGAGAAGCGATATTTCACACCGGGTGATGATTTCAAACTGTTCAGTCAGAATGGCATTCCGTTTGCGGTTAATATTTGCGAAGATATCTGGGTTCCTGATGGTGTTTATCTTAAGCAGGCCAAGGCGGGTGCAAAGTTGATTGTGAATATTTCGAGTTCGCCGTATGAGGCGGGCAAGATCGCTGAACGGGAAAAGACGATCGCCCGTATCGCGCGATTGACCAAGGCGCATGTTGGGTATGTGAATCTTGTGGGTGGCCAGGATGAACTGGTTTTTGATGGTGGCAGCGTGGTTGTTGATCCGTCGGGTAAGATCGTTGCGCGTGGCGCGCAGTTTAAGGAAGATTTGCTCGTTTATGATGTGCCGGTTGCGAAAAAGCGCGCGGCTAAAGCGGTTGTGATCAAGATGGACCCTGTTGTGAATAAGCCGATGTTGCGTAAGAATAATGTAAAACCTTTGCCGCTTATCGACGAAATTTATGCCGCGACCGTGCTGGGTACGCGGGATTACATCATGAAAAATGGGTTTAAGAAGGTTGTGATCGGATTAAGCGGGGGGATCGATTCCTCCTTGGTGGCCGCCATGGCGGTTGATGCGATCGGCCGGGCGAATGTTGTGGGGATATCCATGCCCACACGCTATAACGCGGAAGATACCAAATCAGATGCGCGCCGGCTTGCGCATAATCTTGGGATCACATTTTATGAGATCCCTATTGAGCCGGTCTTTGAATCTTTTCTGGCAGTTTTTAAGCCTTATAATCAAGGCATTCCGTTCGGCCTTGCTGAAGAGAATTTGCAAGCGCGCATCCGCGGTAATTTTCTCATGGCATTTTCCAACAAATTTGGCTGGCTCGTTTTGACGACGGGCAATAAGAGCGAGATGGCGACCGGGTATTGTACGCTTTACGGAGATATGTCGGGCGGCTATGCGGTCATCAAGGATATTTTCAAGACCAAGGTTTATGAGCTTTCCGAGTATGTGAATGCGAAGGCGGGGTTGAACGTGATCCCGCGTTCTGTGATCAAGCGTGCGCCATCGGCGGAGCTGAGGTTTAATCAAAAAGATCAGGATTCTTTGCCACCGTATCCTGTTCTTGATGATATTTTGGTTTCTTATGTTGAGGAACACCGCTCTTTGGATGAGATCGTGGGTAAGAAAGCCAGTGCGGATACCGTCCGTCGTGTCATGGACCTTGTGGATAAAAGTGAGTATAAACGTCGTCAGGCACCACCTGGTGTGAAGATCACCAAGCGCGCTTTTGGCAAGGATTGGCGTCTGCCGCTGACCAATCGGTATAAGGCTTCTTAGAACCATGAAACTTTCAATCCTTGTTCCTGTGTATAACGAAGAGGCCACGGTCGTTGAAGTTGTTTCCGCGGTGTGTGCTGTTATTCTTCCCGAAGGTATGGCGCGTGAAGTTGTGGTGGTCAATGACGGCTCTACGGATGGTACGGCGCGGGTGCTGGAGTATTTTAAGAATGATCCTTTAGTGAGGATTTTTCATCAGCCGTCGAATCAGGGCAAGACGTCTGCATTGCGTCGTGCTATACGAGAAGCTTGCGGAGATTTTCTTTTGGTCCAGGATGCGGATCTGGAATACAGCCCGTCGGAATATCCCCGCCTTTTGAATCCGCTTCTGGAAGGCAGGGCGGATGTGGTGTATGGTTCGCGCTTTATGGGGACCATCCGTCATATGCAGGGCGTTAACCGTTGGGCAAATGTCGTGTCGAATATAACGTTCAGGTTGCTTTATGGGAAGAACATCACGGACATTAATACGTGTTTTAAATTGTTTCGTGCGGCGGATATCAAGGGGCTGACCATCATTTCCGATCATTTTGCGTTTGAGACCGAGGTTACGGCGAAATTGGTCAGAAAAGGTTTAAGGATCCTGGAAGTCCCGATCGTTTATGAGGCACGCTCTGAAGCCCAGGGCAAAAAGATCAACTGGCCCAAAGCGTTGGGGATGTACGGCGCGATCATCCGGTTTAGATTCTGGAATTGACGGGGTCGATTTTTTGATTGCATTCTAAAAAGAATGCCATTAAAATACCGGCTTCTTTAACTGTGGAAGTTCGCTGTTCCTCGACAGAGCCTTCCTTATATAAAATATAATAAAATAAGTTCCTGGAGTAGC
This sequence comes from Candidatus Omnitrophota bacterium, assembly GCA_903959815.1. GTDB lineage: Bacteria > Omnitrophota > Gorgyraeia > Zapsychrales > Fredricksoniimonadaceae > Fredricksoniimonas. Next base: position 16,874 of record CAJBYM010000028.1, on the reverse strand, counting down.
AACATGAGTCACGGGTTACCGCCTAAACAGGGCCTGTATGATCCACGCTTTGAGCATGATGCTTGCGGCGTTGGTTTTGTCGTTGATATCAAAGGCCGCAAATCGCATGAGATCGTTGGTCAGGGGATCAAGATCCTGGAAAATCTTGCGCATCGCGGTGCGTGCGGATGTGATCCTTTGACGGGTGACGGCGCGGGGATCATGATCCAGATGCCGGATAAGTTTTTGCGTAAAGTGACGTCTTCGCAGGGGATCGAGCTTCCGCCTGAGGGTGATTATGCCTGCGGGAATGTGTTTCTCCCTAATGAACTTCAGTCGCGCAATATTGTCGAGGGTTGGGTCGAGCAGATCATCCATGAGGAAGGTCAGCGGTTCTTAGGCTGGCGTAATATTCCTTATGATGAGAAGCACGTTGGTCATGTTGCGCGTTCTGTCCAGCCGGAGCTTAGGCAGTTATTTATCGGTCGCGGTGCCACGACGAAGCCGGAGGATTTTGAGCGCAGGCTTTATGTTTTGCGTAAACGCTGCTGGACCAAGGTCCATTTGTCGACCATTCATCACCGCAGTCTTTTTTATGTGTGCAGTTTATCGTCCAAGACGATCGTGTATAAAGGCCAGCTTATGGCCGAACAGCTGGGGCCGTTCTTCAGGGATCTTTCTGATGTGGACATGACCTCTGCATTGGCTCTGGTCCATTCCCGTTATAGCACCAATACGTTTCCGACCTGGTCACTGGCTCATCCTTACCGGATGCTGGCGCATAATGGCGAGATCAATACCTTGCGTGGCAATTTGAATTGGATGCGTGCGCGCGAGAAACAGATGGCCCATGAACTTTTTGGCAATGATGTGAAGAAGATCTATCCGATCATCGGCCCCTTTGGAAGTGACTCGGCGTCTTTTGATAATGCCCTTGAACTTTTAGTGATCGCTGGCCGCTCTTTACCGCACGCGATCATGATGATGGTCCCTGAGGCTTGGGTGGGGGATGATACGATCAGTGCCGAGAAGCGGGCATTTTATGAATACCATGCATGTTTGATGGAGCCGTGGGATGGTCCGGCGTGCATTGCATTTACCGACGGGCGATATATTGGCGCATTGCTTGACCGCAACGGATTACGTCCATCGCGCTATACGATTACCAAAGATGGACTTGTGGTCATGGCGTCCGAGACCGGGGTTTTACCCATTGAACCTGAGCGTGTGATCCAGAAGGGTCGTTTGCAGCCCGGGAAAATGTTCCTGGTTGATACAAAAGAGGGCCGCATCATTGATGATAAAGAGATCAAGGATTCCTATGCGCGTAAACAGCCGTACGGTCAATGGCTGAAAGAGAATATTGTTGGTCTTAAAGATCTTCCGGAGCCGGAGAAGGTTGCGGGGCTTAATATTAAAACGTTAGTTGAGCGGCAACGTGTTTTTGGTTATACACAGGAAGATCTCAAGATCATTCTTAAGCCTATGGTTGAGAATGCGGAAGAGGCAACCGGTTCCATGGGGGCGGATAACCCTGTTGCGTTCTTATCGACGAGGCCGCAACTTTTGTACAATTATTTTCATCAGCTCTTTGCCCAGGTCACGAATCCGCCGGTCGATGCTATCCGCGAGGAAGTGGTCATGGCGGAAAATATTTACCTCGGGTTTGAATCTAATATTTTAGCTGAGACGCCGGCCCATGCGCGTCGCTTGAAGCTGGATCGTCCGATCCTCACCAATAAAGAACTTGAAAAGATCAGTCATATTGACCGGCCGTATCTTAAAGCCGTGACACTTCCCATTTTATTCAAGAAGTCTGAAGGTGTTGATGGCTTGGATAAGGCGATGGATGCACTTTTTATCCGCGTGGACAAGGCGGTGGCAGAGGGATGCACCATTTTGGTCTTGTCTGATCGAGGCACCAATGACAAGAATGTTCCGATCCCGGCTTTGTTGGCCTGTGCGGGAGTTCATCATCATTTGATCCGTCAGGGAACGCGCACCCGGGTTTCGATCGTTATCGAGACCGGTGAGGCACGTGAAATGCATCATTTTGCGGCCCTTATCGGTTTTGGCGGCAATGCGGTTAATCCATATCTTGCGCTGGAGACGATTGAGAGCGAACTTAAAAAGGGTAATTATCTTCCAGGTCTTGATCTTGAACATGCGCAGAAAAATTATATTAAGTCCATCCGTAAGGGTCTGTTCAAGATCATTTCCAAGATGGGGATCTCGACGATCCAATCTTATTGCGGCGCACAGATCTTTGAGGCCATTGGTTTGGGTGAAGAGCTTGTGAACAAATATTTTACCGCGACACCGTCACGTATCGGTGGCATTGACATTAAGACGGTGGCGGAAGAAACCTTGCGGCGTTATGGCGCGGCCTATCCCGAAGTTGCGCATACCCAGGATCTTTTAGATGAGGGCGGTTGGTATCACTGGCGTAAGGACGGGGAATATCATCAGATCAATCCTGAGATCATTGCGACATTGCAGCATGCGGTACGGACCGGCGATTATAAGCTTTATAAGAAATACGCTCAGCTTGTGAATGAGAATGATAAGGCTGTGGCGAATATCCGCGGGCTTATGAAATTTAAAAAGGGAAAAGCTCTTCCTTTGTCAGATGTTGAACCGGTGTCAGCGATCGTTAAGCGTTTTGCCACGGGGGCGATGAGCTATGGTTCGATCTCCCGAGAAGCGCATGAAACCCTCGGCATTGCCATGAACCGTCTGGGTGGTTTTTCCAATACGGGTGAAGGCGGTGAAGATCCGGCCAGATTTAAACTTGAGGCTAATGGCGACAGCAAGCGCAGCCGTATCAAGCAGGTGGCCCAGGGACGTTTCGGCGTTAATATTGAATATCTTGTGAATGCTGATCAGATGCAGATCAAGATGGCGCAAGGCGCTAAGCCTGGCGAAGGCGGACAGCTTCCGGGTCACAAGGTTACTAAGGAGATAGCGGGTACGCGTGGAACGACGCCGGGTGTTCAGCTCATTTCGCCGCCGCCGCACCATGATATTTATTCGATCGAAGATCTTGCGCAGCTCATCCATGATCTGAAGAATGCGAATCCACAAGCGGATGTGAGTGTGAAACTTGTTTCCGAGATCGGCGTGGGAACGATCGCCGCCGGCGTGTCAAAAGGAAAGTCTGACCATTTATTAATTTCTGGTTATGAGGGCGGTACCGGCGCAAGTCCGCAAACATCGATCAAGCACGCTGGTCTTCCGATGGAACTGGGCATTGCCGAAACGCAGCAGGTTTTGGTCATGAACGATCTGCGCGGGCGTATCCGTGTTCAGACGGACGGAACACTGAAGACCGGGCGCGATGTCGCTATTGCGGCCATGCTTGGAGCAGATGAGTTCGGGTTCTCGACGATAGCGCTGGTTACAATGGGTTGTGTCATGTTGCGCAAATGTCACCTTGATGCCTGTTCTGTGGGTATTGCAACACAGGATCCGAGGCTGCGTAAAAATTTCCGTGGCAAGCCGGAGGATGTGGTCAATTTCTTTACATTTGTAGCCGAAGAGGTCCGTGAGGTCATGGCGGAGCTTGGTTTTAAGACATTCGACGAGATGATCGGCCGCGTGGACATGCTTGAAGCACACGATGTCATTGATCACTGGAAGCTGAAGGGCCTGGATTTGACCAATATCCTTCATCGCCCGAATGTGCCGGCGCATGTGCCGATCCATCATTGTTTGAAGCAGGAGCATGGCCTTGAAAAGGCTTTGGATAATGCGCTTATTGTGAAATGCAAGGATGCGATCGAAAAGAAGACGCCGGTTGCCTTTGCATCTTCGATCAGCAATATTAATCGTACCGTCGGAACCATGTTAAGTTCTACCATTGCGCGCAAGTATGGCATGGTCGGTTTGCCTGAAGGCACCATTCATATCAAGTTCAATGGTTCTGCGGGGCAGAGTTTTGGTGCTTTTCTTTCCCGCGGGGTTATCTTTGAACTTGAAGGGGATGGGAATGATTATGTCGGCAAGGGTATTTCCGGCGGGCGGATCATCGTGTATCCGTCACGGGCATCATCTTTGGTGGCAGAAGATAATATTCTTGTCGGGAATGTTGTGCTTTACGGCGGTATTTGCGGTGAAGCGTATTTCCGTGGTGTTGCCGGCGAGCGTTTTGCGGTTCGGAATTCAGGTGTGCATGCCGTGGTTGAAGGCGTGGGCGATCATGGGTGTGAGTATATGACCGGCGGCCGCGTGGTTGTTCTGGGTCCGACGGGCCGTAATTTTGCAGCGGGTATGTCGGGCGGGATCGCCTATATCTGGGATAAGGATGCCACGTTTGCTAAAGAGCGCTGCAATATGGGCATGGTGGATCTTTTTCCTGTTAAGGAAGAGGCGGATGTTCTGGAATTAAAAGCTATGATCAAGAGTCATGGGACCTATACCCAAAGCGCGCTTGCGCAGCATATCCTGGATCATTGGGATCAGCTCTTGCCGCAGTTCGTGAAGATCTATCCGCGGGATTATCGTCGTGTGATTGAAGAAAATCAAAAAGCCGTACAGGCTAAAGCATAAGAGGTCCGGAACACATGGGTGAGCCCAAAGGGTTTCTAAAATATTCGCGCCAGGATTATACGAAGCAGCCGGTGGATGAACGTTTGAAGCATTGGGATGAGTTCACGGCGCTTCCGCCTGAGGTTGATCTCCAGCAACAGGGTGCGCGTTGCATGGATTGCGGCATTCCTTTTTGTCAATGGGGGTGCCCTATTGGCAATATTATTCCGTCATGGAATGATCTCGTTTACAAGGGGCAGTGGAAAGATGCGATCGACCGATTGCATAAAACGAATAACTTTCCTGAATTTACGGGTCGCATATGTCCGGCGCCGTGTGAGAATTCCTGCACGTTGTCGATCAATAATCCCGCGGTCACGATCAAGAACATTGAACTTGCGATCATTGAGCGTGCCTATGCGGATGGTGTTCTTAAAGCTGAGCCGCCCAAGGTCCGCTCGGGGATGAAGGTTGCGGTTGTGGGCTCGGGACCCTCGGGTCTCGCGTGTGCGGATCAGCTGAACAAGAAGGGCCATAAGGTTACGGTTTACGAGAAGAATGAATATGTCGGAGGCCTTTTAACGCTGGGTATTCCGAATTATAAGCTTGAGAAAGAAATCGTTGAGCGCCGCGTCAAGCGCATGGAAGAAGAAGGGGTTGTTTTTAAGACCAGCGTAAATGTCGGCGTGGATATTGATCCCAATGAATTGAAAAAGCAGTTTGATGCCGTGGTCCTTTGCGGCGGGGCAGAGCAGCCGCGGGATATCCCGATCCCGGGTCGTGAATTAAAAGGGGTGTATTTTGCCATGGATTATCTCTCGCAGCAGACACGCAGGGTGCTGGGGGCCAAGATAGATCCTAAGATTGAGATCAATGCGAAAGGTAAGCGTGTTGTGGTTCTTGGTGGCGGTGATACCGGTGCCGATTGTGTCGGAACGGCGAATCGTCAAGGAGCCGTATCGGTGAAACAATTTGAACTGATGCCAAAGCCGCCGCAGGAGCGTGCCGGGGATAATCCCTGGCCGCAGTGGGCGCTGGTTTATCGCACCGCAACGTCGCATGAAGAGGGGTGTGAGCGGGATTACAGCATTTCGACAAAAAAATTTACAGGTGAGAATGGCCTGTTAAAGAAACTTCATGCCGTTCGCCTGGATTGGTCTGAAAAAGACCCGGCAACCGCTCGCGCCAGAATGAAAGAGATCGCAGGTTCTGAGTTTGATGTAGAATGTGATCTGGTTTTTCTTGCGCTCGGGTTTTTGGGGCCTGTTAAGGCCGGGCTTTTGGAAAAGTTCGGTGTTGAACTCGACGGACGCAGCAATGTGAAGGCAGATGCGAATAAAATGACAAGTGTCAGCGGTGTTTTTACCGCAGGAGATATGACGCGCGGCCAGTCTTTGGTCGTGTGGGCGATCAACGAGGGTCGTGCGGCTGCTGAAGGCGTGCACAATTATTGGGTGAATAAGAAAAAGTAGGAGCAAGTTATGAAAAAGGTTCTGAGTATCATGCTGGTGATTTTGATCGCGTCGGGTGCGGCGATGTTAACGGGGTGCGGCAAGAAGGTGGAAGAGAAAGCCGCTGTGGCGCCAGAAGCACGTCAGTTATTGATCGAAGGTACGGTTTATTTAAAGCAGGGTGAGGTGGTTAAGGCTGTTCAGAATTTTGCAATGGCCATTAAAACATCTCCTGATTATTTCGAATCGTATTATATGTTGGGAGAGACGTTCATTCATTTGAAGCAATTCCCGCAGGCGCAAGCAGTTCTTACGGCAGCGACCACGCGGTTTCCCGATAATCCGGTCGTGTATTATTTATTGGCCGTGGCGTATGAAGGTTCAGGCAATATGATGCCCGCTATTATTTCAGCGCGTAAGAGCGTGGATCTTTTCCAGGCCAAGCAGGATGAGGAAGGCACAAAGCGGGCGACCATTCTTTTGGGTGCTTTGGTGCAGGTTGCCAAGCAGCAGGCAGAATCTGGAGTGGTTAATAATGCGGCTCAGGAAGCGGTTAAGGCTGTTGCCGCGACGCCTGCGGCTGCGCAGTAATTGAGCAGTTGTTCATGATCACGGCAGCGCTTCTAGTTTGCTCCGCGGTCCTTTTCTATTTTTCGTTTCCGAATGTTTTATGTGTTAAGGGCGCACCTCTTTGTGCATGGGGGTGCGTCCTTCCTTTTTTATTTGTTCTTGACGGAAGAAGAATGCGGGACCGCTTCCTGTTAGGCCTTGTGTGGGCGATGCTTTCTTACGGGATGCTGGTGTGGTGGCTTATTCCTGTCAGTAAGGGAGGATGGGCTATTTTTGTTTTGGCATTGTCGATGCAGGGCGTTTTTTTCGCACTTCTTTTTCCATCCGCGGTCCGGTCATGGACAGGAAAACTTTTTTTGATCCCTTGTGCCTGGGTTGCATCGGAATGGGGTCGGACTTTGATGTTGGGAGGTTTTTCCTGGAGCTTGGGATATTCACAGGCATCTTTGCCTGAGGTGATCCAGGTTGCATCGATCGGTGGCGTGTATGCGGTCGCCTGGGTGCTTGTTTTTTTCCAGACATCTGTTTATGTGGTGGCGCGGACGCGCGGGCAGAAGAACCGTTTATGGCTTTGGGGCGTGGCCGTTGTTGCGTTGATAGTGGTGTGTGGAGCGATGCGGATTATTCTTGCGCCGCGGGCCATGGTCGCCGCGACGAAGCGTGTCGAGAACGTCATGCGAGTGGCGACCATTCAGCCCAATATTTCTCGTGAGGATAAGGTGCGTGAAGATCTTTATGATGTGCATGCGCTCAAGCATATGACCATGACCAAAAAGGCGGTCATGGCCGGATGGCTGGGAGGTGCGGATCTGGTCGTTTGGCCAGAGACGGCTTTTACAGATGATATTTTGACGGACATGCAATGGCGGCCGCGGCTTGAAGCTGCTGCCCGCAGTATGGGTGTGAATATTCTGGTTGGATCAGCTCTTTTGTGGGATGGACGTGATTTTAACAGCGCCATCCTTTTGTCTTCTCGGGGGGACTGGAAAAGCGTTTATCACAAGATGCGCCTGGTGCCGTTCAGTGAATTTGTTCCTAAGGGGGCTGAAGGCGTCGCGGCTCTCTTTCATATAGGCCAATATCATTTCTCAGCGGGCGTTCGTCCTGGCAGTATGGTTTTGCCCGGTGGTAAAGCATTTGGAGTGGTGATATGTTCAGAAGAATTCTATCCCGAGATGTTCCAGCATTTGGCTGTGGCGAAGCCGCAGTTTACGGTGATTATGCTCAATGATGGGTGGTTTGCTCGGCGGGAAGCTCTTTATCTGCATGCGCTGGCAGCACCTTTGCGTGCGGTTGAATCCGGGATGCCTGTTGTGCGCGCGGCCAATACAGGATTAACGTGTGCGTTCGATGCGTATGGACGCAGGGTTGGCCGCTCACCGGAGGTCGGTCGTGCGGATGTTGCGGTGTATGATATGCCCGCTGTAGGCGCGCTCTGCACGTTTTATGCAAAATACGCGGATGTTTTTGCCTTGATGTGCTTTGTGTTTGTTATAATGATGCGTCTGTTCATCCAGCTTCACAGATCAAAGACTGAGACTTCGCATGCGGATTAATCCCCCTTTCTTTTGGTGTTCCCTTTTTTTGATCGGCCTTGTTTTTTTCTTATCTTCCGATGCCTTTGCCGCAGCGGCTATGCAGCGTCGGGTTCAACAGCAAAAAATGCAGCAACAGCAGATGATGCAACAGGCTTACCAGCAAGCTGTCGCCCAGAAACAGGCACAGGAGGTGGCGGCTTATCAGCAGGCTGTCGCCCAGCGTCAAGCCATGATGCAGCAGGCGGCTTATCAAAAGGCCGCGGCAGAATATTCAGCGTATAAACAGGCGATGCAACAGGCTGTGGCCAAACGTACGGCTGAATTGCAAGCCGTAGAGCAGATGAAGCAGATGGTCGTTGAGCGGCAACAGCAGCAGGTGGCGGAGTATCAAACGGCCGTTGCCCGTAAACAGGTTGCGGCGTATAAACAGGGTGTGGCGATGAAGCAGGCTGTTGAGCAAAAAGCCCAGGCGGAGGTTAATCAGCAGATCCAGGAGTACGCCCAATATCTTGCGGCGCGCAAATCGGCCTTGGCCCAGCAGGGGATCATGGCGCAGCAGGCTGTTGTCGGACAACAGTTATTGCAGCAAACCGCAGTTCAGCATGTAAAGAATCAGCAGGCCCGGGCGGCTGTTGAAGGTAAGATCGTAGCTCAGGCTGTTGGGGTAAAGTCTGTTATGGGACAAAAGATGGCCGCTGATGTTTTGGCGTCCAGGGCCAGGGATGAGGCTCAAAGCGGATCGTCGATGGATCAGCCGGATACGGTTGTTGATATTCAGGATCTTTGGAAAGCCCTCGATGTTTCCAGTGAAGCCTGGGCGCAGATCGTCGACAGAGAGATCAAGGTCCTTACCGTTTCTGAATACATTGATCGTTTTAGAAAGATGAAGATCAAGATCAGCCGTCCTCCGGGATATTATGTGGGTTTGATCGATGCTTTGGGAGAACAGATGACGGGTTTTTTATCAGCGCCATTTACCAACGTGCTCAGTTATGCGGCTATTGTTGAGTATGATTTTGATAACGGTACCAATAAGGACGAGTTGGCTCGCCAAATCCTGGGTTCCGGACAGTTTGAATCAAATCGAAAACGGGTTTTAGGTCTGTAAAATCCGGATTGACAAAGGAAGGGCGGATGTTATATTAGTTGAGATTTTCGAAGCCGTTCCCAAACAGATTCTCATCTATATATAAGTATAATTTTTAATGAAAGACGCAATTCTTTTTCTTGAAGACGGCAAGATCTTTCGCGGGACCTCCCTGAATACCTATGGTGAGACCGCGGGCGAAGTCGTTTTTAATACCGCCCTTTCCGGCTACCAGGAAGTCCTGACGGACCCCTCGTACGCGGGCCAGATCGTCGTGATGACCTACCCTCTTATTGGTAATTATGGCATCAATGCAGAAGATCTTGAATCCGACAAGATCCATGTGAAGGGTTTTGTGGTCAAGGAATTTTGCCGCACCCATTCCAATTATCGTGCGACACAAAGCCTGATCCAGTATCTTGATGAACATAAGATCATAGGCATTGAAGGCGTTGATACGCGGGCACTTACGCGTCATTTGCGTTTGTCTGGGGCCATGAAAGGCCTTATTTCCACCACGGATTTTGACCCTGTTAGTCTTAAGGCCAAATTAGCGAAGGTTCCTTCGATGGAAGGGGCTGATTGGGTTAAAGAAGTAGCGCCCAAAGAGCCGTATGTTGTGGCGGCGGTAGGGCCCAGAAAATATAAGGTTGTGGTCGTTGATTGCGGGATCAAGCGCAATATTTTGCGTGAGATGGCGCTTTTGGGGATCGAATGCCATGTTGTTCCGCCGTCGATGAGTGCAGAGGATATCCTGGCCAGGAAGGCGGACGGTCTTTTTCTTTCGAGTGGACCCGGAGATCCTGCTGCGGTGACCTATGTGATCGAAACAGTCCGCAGGCTTATTGGTAAACTTCCGATCTTCGGGATCTGTTTGGGTAATCAGATGATCGGCCTGGCCTTGGGCGGGCGCACGTATAAATTAAAGTTCGGACATCATGGGATCAATCATCCGGTCAAGGACTTGGAAAGCGGACGCATCAGCATTACCTCGCAGAACCATGGTTTTTGTGTGGATATCAATAGTCTTGATAAAAATGAGGTCGAAGTTATTCATGTTAATTTGAATGACAAGAGCGTCGAGGGTTTGCGGCATAAGAAGCATCCGCTCTTTTCGATCCAGTATCATCCGGAAGCATGCCCTGGTCCGAATGACGCCAAGTATTTATTCGGTAAATTCACGGACATGATGGATCAGCATAAAAAATAAGAACATGCCAAAACGTACTGATATTAAAAAAATATTGCTCATTGGTTCTGGTCCGATCGTCATTGGCCAGGCGTGTGAGTTTGACTATTCCGGCACCCAGGCCTGCAAGGCGCTACGTGAGGAAGGTTACGAGATCGTGCTCGTTAATTCCAATCCTGCGACGATCATGACTGATCCGGAAACCGCGGATAAGACGTATATTGAGCCTTTGAGCGTTGAGTTTCTGGAGCTTATCATTGAGAAAGAGCGGCCGGATGCGATCTTGCCTACGCTCGGCGGACAGACAGGTTTGAATTTGGCCGTTGAGCTTTGGGAAAAGGGTGTACTTGAAAAATATAAAGTCGAAATGCTCGGTGCTAAATATGAAGTGATCAAGAAGGCTGAGGACCGTAAGAAGTTTAAGCAGGCGTGTTTGAGTATCGGGCTTGATCTTCCCAAGAGTTCCTTTGCTTACACGCTTAAAGAGGCGCATGAGTCTGTTAAAGAGATCGGGTTCCCGTGCATTATCCGTTCGAGTTTTACATTGGGCGGAACGGGAGGTTCGATTGTTTATAGTCAGGATGAGTTTGAGGCTAAGGCCAAGCTGGGCATTGAAAGCAGCATGATCAGTGAGATCCTCATTGAAGAGTCCATCGAGGGATGGAAGGAGTATGAGCTTGAGGTCATGCGCGACAAAAAAGATAATGTGGTCATTGTCTGTTCGATTGAAAATCTGGATGCTATGGGTGTGCATACTGGTGATTCCATCACGGTGGCTCCGGCACAGACGTTAACGGACCGTGAATATCAACGGATGCGCGACCAGTCATTGGCGCTTATCCGCGAGATCGGTGTTGAGACTGGCGGTTCAAATATCCAGTTTGCCGTGCATCCCAAGACGGGCCGCATGGTTGTTATTGAGATGAACCCTCGTGTTTCACGTTCATCGGCGCTCGCATCAAAAGCTACGGGTTTTCCGATTGCTAAATTTGCGGCGAAGCTGGCGGTCGGGTATACGCTGGATGAGATCCAAAATGATATTACGCGTGAAACACCGGCATCCTTTGAGCCGACTATTGATTATTGTGTCATCAAGATCCCGCGCTTTACGTTTGAGAAATTTCCTGAAGCCAAGGATGTTTTAGGTGTGCAGATGAAGTCTGTGGGTGAGACCATGGCGATCGGACGCACGTTCAAAGAAGCGCTTCAGAAGGGATTAAGAGGTCTTGAGATCCATCATATCGGGTTTGATAACAAGATGGATTATCGGATCGTTGATGATGCCAAGATGATGCACCGTTTGCGTGAGCCGAATGCGTCGCGTATTTTTTATATGAAGTACGCTTTGCAAAAAGGTTTGGGTGTTGAGAAGGTTTCGGAAATCACACGCGTTGACATCTGGTTTGTGGCGCAGCTGCAGCAGCTTGTAGATTTTGAACGTGAGATCATCGCGGAGTTTGAGAATACAAAGATGCTGAGTGCCAAAACGATCAGAAAGGCCAAGGAGTGGGGTTTTTCTGATGCACAGCTGGCTGAGATCATGGGTTCGGGCGAGACCGAGATGCGCAAGCTGCGCAAGGATATGGGTATTGTTGCGACCTTTAAGGTGGTGGACACCTGTGCGGCTGAATTTGAAGCGTATACGCCTTATTTCTATTCGACGTATGAGACGGAAGATGAGGCGATCCTCCAGAATGAAAAGATCTCTAGGTCCAAGAAAGGGCCGCGTAAAAAGATTATGATCCTTGGCGGTGGCCCTAACCGCATCGGGCAGGGCATTGAATTTGATTATTGCTGTTGCCATGCGGCTTTCGCGTTAAAGGAGAGGGGTTTTGAGACCATCATGGTCAACTCTAATCCTGAAACCGTTTCAACGGATTATGATACGTCGGACCGTTTGTATTTTGAGCCGCTGACATTTGAAGACGTTATGAATATCATGGACGTTGAGAAGCCCGATGGTGTGATCGTTCAGTTTGGGGGCCAGACGCCGCTTAATCTTGCACGTCGGCTTCAGCAGGCAGGTGTTCCGATCATCGGTACGAGCGTTGATTCGATCGATGTGGCGGAGAACCGTGAACGTTTTTCCGAGCTTTTGAATAAACTCAAGATCGCACAACCCGCGAATGCGACGGCTATTACGGTCGAGGATGCGATCGTAGCTGCATCCCATGTGGGTTATCCGGTCCTGGTCCGTCCGTCTTATGTTCTGGGTGGGCGTGCCATGCGCATTGTTTATGATGAAGAAACGATCTTGACGTTCATCGATGAGGTCGCGGATGTTTCGCGTGGGCATCCTATTTTGATCGATAAGTTCATTGAAGATGCGATGGAAGTGGATGTGGATGCGATCTGTGATGGCCGGGAAGTTTTTGTAGCGGGCATTATGGAACATATTGAAAATGCAGGTATCCATTCAGGGGATTCGGCCTGTGTATTACCGCCGCATACGCTCAGTGAAGAAATTCTTACCGAGATCAAGGACAGCACCAAGCGCATTGCACTGGCTTTGAATGTCATTGGACTTTTGAATATCCAGTTTGCCATTAAGGGCGATAAAGTATTTGTGCTTGAAGTTAATCCGCGTGCGTCACGCACGGTGCCGTTTGTGTCTAAGGCGATCGGTGTGCCTTTGGCTAAAATGGCGGCGCGTATCATGGCCGGTGAAAAGCTTGCTGATTTTCCGAAGCTTCCGGACATTGATCGCTTGAAACAGGTTGCGGTCAAGGAATGTGTGTTGCCATTCTCCAGGTTTTCGGGTGTTGATATTATCCTCGGTCCAGAAATGAAATCCACCGGTGAGGTCATGGGTTTGGCGCCGACGTTTGGCGCGGCTTTTGCCAAGAGCCAGGTGGCTGCCAACCAGGCGCTTCCGAAAAAAGGTTCTGTTTTTATCAGTGTTCATGAGAATGACAAGCGTCACATTGCGTTTATGGCAAAACGTTTGCAGGATCTCGGGTTTAAAATTTATGCGACCAAAGGAACGGCCAAGGTTTTGCGTTCCAGTGGCGTTGCTACGGTTATCGTTGATAAGACAGGTGAGGGCGAGCACAACATATTGACTTTACTTGAGAAAAATGAGATAAATCTTATTATCAATACCCCTTCTGGCAAGAAGAGCCAATCTGACATGCGCCGTATTCGTTCTGCCTCGATCCGTCAGGCGATCCCGTGCATTACAACGCTTCAGGGTGCCTGGGCTGCCGTGCATGGGATCGAAGCCAGTTTGAAGGAAGGTTTTACCGTCGAGTCGTTGCAGTCGTATTATTCTCGTAGTTGACCCCGTAGGGATAGATCCTGGTTTTTGGACAGGAAAAGAAAGCGTCGCTTATGTGCGGTATCATTGGTATTTCAGATCATCCGGATGCATCAAGAATTGCCTATCTCGGGTTATATGCGCTTCAGCATAGAGGTGAGGAAGCCGCAGGCATCGCGACGTATGATGGGGGCGTTCATATTATCAAGGACCGGGGGCTTGTCTTTGATGTGTTCGATGAGCCGGCTCTTTCTTCGTTAAAAGGGAATGTGGCCATTGCCCATACCCGCTATTCCACAACAGGCTCGAGTAATGTTAAGAATTGTCAGCCCTTCCTGGTGACGCACCGCGGTCGTCCTATTGCGGTCGCGCATAATGGGAATTTGACCAACACCGAAGAACTTTATCGCAAGCTTGAGGATGAGGGGTCCATTTTTCAGACGTCCATGGATTCCGAGATCCTCGTTCATCTTTTGGCCAAGACACCCAATGGTGATTATAAAAAATGGTTTTCCGATGTTTTATCCCAGTTGAAAGGATCGTTTTCGGTCGTCTTCATGGTGGGGGATGTTCTCGTCGGGGCCAGGGATCCTTTAGGATTCAGGCCGCTTGTTTTGGGCAAATTGGGCAATGGGTATATGCTCGCCAGTGAGACCTGTGCCCTTGATCTGACCAAGGCGGAGTTTGTACGTGAGATCGAACCGGGGGAGATCGTGATCATCCGGGGCAGTAAGATCGAGTCAACATTTTTACCGGGGCATGGCAAAAAGAAGGCCCAGTGCATTTTTGAGAATATTTATTTTGCTCGCCCGGACAGCCATATCTTTGAAGATAATGTTTATCTGGTCCGTAAGCGCCTGGGTGCTCAATTGGCCAAGGAGTCTCCGGTTAAGGGCGCGGATTTTGTTATGCCTATCCCGGATTCGGGTGTTTATGCGGCGTTGGGGTATGCGGAGGAGCTGAAGCTTCCGTATGAAGTGGGGATGATCCGTAATCATTATATCGGCCGCACGTTCATACAGCCTTCGCAGTTCATGCGGGATTTTCGTGTGCGTATCAAGCTTAACCCGATCCACGATGTTTTAAACGGCAAGAAGGTTGTCGTCGTCGAGGATTCGATCGTTCGCGGGACGACCAGCCGCAGCCGTGTGCGGGAGATCCGCAAGGCCGGTGCCAAAGAGATCCATATGCGCATCACCTGTCCGCCGATCGTGTCCCCCTGTTTCTATGGGATCGATTTTCCGTCGGAAGAAGAGCTTGTAGCCTATGGTAAGACGGTCAAGGAGATCGCGGATTTCATTGAGGTCGATACGTTGGAATATTTGAGTCTCGACGGGATGTTGGCGGTCATGAAGGACCCCACGGGGTTCTGTCATGCCTGTTTTACTGGGAAATACCCGGCGGATATTCCGGGCAATAAAAGCAAATATTTGTTGGAAGGAAAGCCGAAGTCGACGTAGAATTATCTCTACACGGTTTTCTGCATTCTTTTGATCTGCTATAAAGGTTCCTTATGAGTAAATATATTTTTGTTACAGGCGGCGTTGTTTCGAGTCTGGGCAAAGGCCTCGCATCTGCCTCCATCGGAAAACTTCTGGAGACCCGCGGTCTTAAAGTCACGACCATTAAATGTGATCCTTACCTTAACGTTGATCCCGGCACCATGAATCCTTATCAGCACGGGGAAGTTTACGTGACCGATGACGGCGCTGAGACTGATCTTGACCTGGGTCACTACGAGCGGTTCACCAATGGGCAATTCACCAAAGATAATAATATTACCGCCGGCAAGATCTATTATTCCGTTATTACCAAGGAACGCCGCGGCGATTATCTTGGCAAGACGGTGCAGATCATCCCGCATATCACCGACGAGATCAAGGCTTGCTTGAAGAAGGTCGCGAAAGAGCAGGATGTGGATGTTGTGATGGTTGAAATTGGCGGTACGGTGGGTGACATTGAAAGTTTGCCGTTTTTGGAAGCCATTCGACAGCTCCGCTGGGAAATGGGTGAGCATTACGCGATCAATATTCATATGACCCTGTTACCGTATATTAAGGCTTGCGGGGAGCAGAAAACCAAGCCGACCCAGCATTCCGTCGGGACCTTACGCGAGATCGGCATTCAGCCGGATATCTTATTGTGCCGTACCGAGAAACCCATTTCACAGGAACAGCGCGACAAGATCGCTCTTTTTTGTAATGTGGATGTTGAGAGTGTTATTGAGGCGGCTGATGTGAAGTATATTTATGAGGTTCCCTCTGCGTATAAAGCGCAGGGCCTTGATTCGTTGATCATTAAGAAATTGAACCTGAAGGTCGCGGACAAGGATCTTAAGGAATGGGAAAATTACGTTATCAAGCGCCTGCGCCATCCGAAGCATGAAGTTAATATCGCGGTTGTCGGGAAATATATTCAGCTGCCAGATGCTTACAAATCCATTTACGAGGCATTGGTTCACGGTGGTATTGCCGGCGATTCTAGGGTTAATATTGTTAAGATCGATTCTGAGGACCTTGAAAAAGGTAAGCTCGATAAGTATTTCAAGGATATTCAAGGCATTCTGGTTCCGGGCGGATTTGGTTCACGCGGGATCGAGGGGAAGATCAAGGCGATCAAGTATGCCCGTGAAAAGAATATCCCGTTTTTCGGGATATGCCTGGGGATGCAGTTGGCCTGTGTTGAATTCTCCCGTAGCCTTTGCGGTTTTAAGACAGCCAATTCTACTGAGTTTGATAAGACGACCAAAGATCCTGTTATCAGCCTTTTGGCAGAACAGCATAAGGTTACCAATATGGGCGCGACCATGCGCCTGGGTGCGTATCCGTGCCATCTGGAGCGCGATAGCAGGGCTTTTGCAGCTTATAAGAAGGAAGATATTTCTGAGCGTCACCGCCATCGTTATGAATTTAATAACGATTATCGTGATGTGCTGGCTTCCAAGGGGCTTGTGTTCTCCGGCATGAATGTACAGCGCGAGCTTGTTGAGATCATTGAAGTAAAATCACACCGCTGGTTCCTGGGTTGCCAGTTTCATCCGGAGTTCCAGTCCAAGCCTGATAAGCCGCATCCTTTGTTCCGTGATTTTATTGCGGCTGCGTTGACGGTCAAAAGGTAGTTGACACTCCTGCGAAAGGTGATATTATTCCGTTCTCAATTTGGTTCTTTGTAGTTTGATTTTGAAGAGAAGGGGGTTCCAAAACAATTGTTTTGGGGGCCGCCCCTGTCGACTTTGTCGCCAGGGTAAATTTTTCTTCGAAAAATTTAGTTTGCGCGG
>CAJBYM010000027.1 GCA_903959815.1 Candidatus Omnitrophota bacterium | reverse complement strand
CGCACGCACCGTGCGAAGTCGTCGATCTGCGCCGCCGTCACAGCCCTGGCTCTCAACAGCGCTACAGGCCCGGGAAATATCATGGGACGCAAAAGGACATCTTCGGGCATGGCATATTTCATCAGTTTCTCATTCTCATCCTGATCACGCCCAAGAATAACAAAAGTATCATCATCCAGTCGAAAATAACGGCCAAGCCCCAGCACCGCGGTCGACGCGATATCAGGGCATCCACCTTTTAAAACATCCTTGAGCCTGGCTCCGAACAATTTCTCGGTTAGCAGGCACCCGCCCCCCGGCGACGAAAATCCGGAAACCCCGAGTGTCACGGCAAGATCATATTGCTGTCTTCTGGCACGGCCCGAAATATCCAGCAATTTTTCCCGATCCACAATACCTTCCTGCTCCGGAATGGTAACAGGCAGAAGTTTCGCGGACAAAGGCCTGAGCAAACGTCCGGGGATCCCGCCGTCCTGCTCGACCCAATCCAGACATTTCCTGCGCTGGGACATCGGCCGCTGACCCAAAACTTCCCCAGTGAACACAAACGAGGCCCCGATCTCACGCATATACGCCGCGGCTTTTTTTACCATATAAATATGACAGTCAATGCAAGGATTATGCGCGGAACCAAAGCCGTATTTCGGCTTGTTCAGGATCGAAAGATAGTCGTCCTCCAGAGGAATGATCTTAATGGGCAGCCCCATATTCTCGGCCAGCTTGAGAGCACGCGACGGAGAACCACAGCCCCAGGGCATGGATATATTAACCACATGCACTTCAATCCCTTGATCCAGAATGAGCTTCGCGGCCACAGCACTATCAAGCCCGCCGGACAAAAGACCCACCGCTTTATATTTCTTATTATCGCTTTTCAAGGATAAGCTGCCCTTTTTGCGTATCGATCGAAAAAATAAAATTCTCCAAGAAAGACATGCCCAAAAGCCCATCCGTAACACCCATGTTATCCTGCCCCAACACAATAGCCTTCACATGATGAACCGTGGCCGGACCGATCGCCACTTCGTTGATATCAACAATATACCCGCGTACAAAACCGCCGCTGGCTAGCTTAACAGGTACGGTTTCAGCCCGGTGCGCTTTCAAATTCAACTTCTTCGCCATAGCCCGCGACACCTGCATGGCACTGGCTCCGGTATCCAGCATGAAACGCGCGGATGCTGTATTATTCAACTTTAAACGAACATAAAAACTCTTTCCCTCACGCTCCAGAGGGACAACCACACGCTTGCCATCCATGCTGACCGTCGCAACCTTGCGCTTACCTGTATCACGCGACATGGTCTTATTAGTCTGATTGGCCGTTTGCCCGGCCATGGATGTGCCCGTATAAACAGCCCCGCCCACCGTCTTCGTAGCGGCCCAGCCGGCTTTACCCACAACCCCGACAGCCTCGCCCGTAGCCTCAAGGAAAGAACAGCCCGATAACAGCAATATACTGAAATATAAAGAATTTCGAAAACTCATAGGGTCATTTTATACATTTTTCTTCCGCCCTCGAGGCTTTTGCGGAATTTTTATATCTTCACCCTTCAAGGCCTGAATTCGGTCGCGGATCTTGGCCGCTTTTTCAAACTCAAGATTGCGTGCCGCGAGCTCCATCTCGCGTTCAAGACCAGCAACTTCCTGCCCCAGCTCATATTCTTCTTTATCCTGCCCTACAACCTCGCGCACAAATGCTTGCGCATCTGCCCACGCCTCAATGCCGATCTTGATCGCCTTCTGAACTGATTTAGGAGTAATGCCATGATCTTTATTGAATTTCTCCTGGATCTTCCGACGACGATCACACTCGCGCATGGTCACGGCCATGGCCTGAGAGACCGTATCCGCATACATGATAACGATCCCGTCGACATGACGCGCCGCACGACCCGCCGTCTGAATGAGCGATGTTTCAGAACGCAAAAAACCCTGTTTATCCGCATCAAAAATAGCGACCAATGAAACCTCGGGTAGATCAAGCCCTTCACGCAAAAGATTCACGCCCACAATGCAATCGTACTTCTTAAGCCGCAGATCCTGAAGGATCTTGGAGCGTTCAATGGTCTCAATATCCGAATGGAGATATTTAACACTCAAACCCTTCTCCTGCAGATGATCCGCAAGATCTTCAGACATGCGCTTGGTCAACGTTGTGATCAGCGTGCGCTCCCCTCTGTCCGCCCGTACCTTCACCTCACGCAAAATATCTTCCACCTGGCCTGCTGTCGGACGAACTTCAATCGGTGGATCCGGGATCCCCGTCGGTCGAATAACCTGTTCCACAATACGCCCACCGGCTTCTTTTATTTCAAAAGGAGCCGGGGTTGCTGACACATAGATCGTCTGGTCTACGATCGACTGGAATTCCTCAACTCTTAGCGGCCGATTATCCAGACAAGAAGGCAATCGAAATCCGTGAGCCACCAGCATTTCTTTGCGACTACGATCCCCTTCATACATACCTCGGATCTGCGGACATGTAACATGCGATTCATCAATGACAACCAGAAGATCTTTAGGAAAATAATCGATCAGACAAAACGGCCTGGCCCCAGGGGGACGCCCCGAAAGGACACGTGAATAATTCTCAATCCCATTGCAATAGCCCATTTCACGCATCATTTCCATATCATACTTCGTGCGTGAACTGAGGCGTTGGGCTTCCAGAAGTTTTCCCTGACCATTCAACTCGGCCACACGTATCTGCATCTCGTGCTCAATATCAGCCAAAGCCTGCTCCATCTTAGGCTCGGATACAACGAAATGTTTGGCCGGGAACACAGCCGCCTGATCAAGTTCCTGCTGGATATCCCCTGTCAAAGGATCGATCTGACGGATACGCTCGATCTCATCACCCAAGAATTCAATGCGCAGGGCATCCTGACGGTAAGCCGGAAAGATCTCGACGATATCACCCCGTACGCGGATCTTGCCGCGGCTAAAATCATAGTCATTGCGTTCATACTGGATATCCAGAAGTTTGCGCAGAACATCATCGCGCCCCATCGTTGCCCCACGCTTAAAGAGTACAAGGCTGTTCTGATAGTCCTCGGGCGAACCCAGATTATAAATGCACGACACACTCGCCACAATGATCGTATCCCGGCGAGACATCAAGGACGTGGTCGCGGCCAGGCGCAAGCGATCGAGCCGGTCATTGATCGAGGCATCTTTTTCAATGTACATATCCGTCTGCGGAATATACGCTTCAGGTTGGTAATAATCGTAATAACTGACGAAATACTCCACGGCATTGGTAGGGAAAAATTCCTTGAACTCGCCGTAAAGCTGTGCCGCCAATGTTTTATTATGCGAAATGATCAGTGTCGGACGATTAAGACGGGCAATGACATTTGCCAAGGTAAATGTCTTGCCGCTGCCAGTCACGCCCAAAAGAACCTGGGCTTTCTGACCTGCCTGAACACCCGCAGTCAATGCATCCGCCGCGTTCTTCTGATCGGGGATAAGTTTGAATGGAGAGATTAAATTGAATGATTCCATAACAGATCGTAGAATATTAATGGATAAGCTTTGTTTTGGACTTGCGGAGTTCCTAAGCCGACGTAGCGAGTGCGAGCGAGCATGGTTCTGGCCCGTGCTTACGGATGGCCAGAGAGCGAGCACGAGGTCCGAGCGCAGGCGAGCCCGCTGGGGCGAGCCAAGCGTTCGGCGAGGGAACGAAGCAAGTCCTAAAAAAACAAAGCTATTAGCATATCTTGCCGTGCTTATAAGGACGCAGCTTGTTCTTCTCGCACTTCTTGAGGATCTCGGCTTCAATATCGATCCCCATACCTCCGCACATATCGAACAAACGGATGAATGTGTCCGCCAGCTCTTCCTTGAAATTAGCATCATCCTGTTTGCGATGGGCTTCCATGGCCTCAGCCAATTCTGTCACGACCAGCATGAGAGCCTCGCCGGTATTACGCGGCTTATCCCAGAAGCCCTTGGATTTGGCAATGCTGTGGCACAAGTCTGACATTTCTTTAATGGTCGGTGCACTCATCTTGTTTTCCTTGTCTTATCTTCGATTGCGCTCCAGGAAATTCATCATGTCTGCTGATAATTTTGCTTCAACCTTAACATCCTTGCCCGTCACCGGATGTTTAAACGATATCTCCGCGGCATGCAAAGCCGTGCGCTTAAACTTAAGATCGAAATCCTTACGAAAAATATATTTATTCTCGCCCACGATCGGATGACCAATGGCCTTGAAATGAATGCGCAGTTGATTCGTGCGGCCCGTGATCGGCTCTGCCTCCAGGATCGTAAACTTGGTGCGGATCTCAAGCACTTTATATTTTGTCGCCGCATCCTTGGCTTCCGAATCCGGTGAGAATTTATCCGCAAAAGCATCCTTGACCGGGATACGGATCGTCCCCGACGGACGTGTTACCCGGCCATGCACAAAAGAAATATACTTCTTGTGAACCATTCTCTTATGAAAAAGATCCATGAGCAGCTGCTGATGCGCCTTGCCTTTAGCAAAGAAAATGACGCCAGACGTCTCACGGTCCAGGCGATGGCACGGATGAAGCTTCGGTCCGGCAACACCATTGATCTCTTCACGGTAGAACTCATTGACCATGTCCTCCAGACAGTTTTCTTTCTGCCGGAGTGAACCCGAAGCAACGCTCAGCAATCCGGCAGGCTTGTAAAATGCCATAAACTGTTCATCTTCATAAAGAACTTTGATCGGCTTATCCGATGTGTAGCGCTTAGACATGCTGGTCCTCTTCATCCGTCCCGAAACGCTCCTCAAGAAGCCGCGTCAGACGGTTGACTTTTAGAATGATGATGACCGGGAACACCACAAGCCACATTTGAAAGATGAGCGCCAGAATAACCTGCGTGGATGAAACCGAAATATTCAATGTATTGTCCATATTGTCCTCGGATAAATGAACTGGGGGTTGATCTTAATGCTGAGGTTTTTGAGCCGTGACATCCTTGGTGATGATCATGCTCTGCACATAATCCGCCAGAAAGCGGCTGTCACGCGGATGAATATCATTAAAAAAGATCGCTGTGTTAAATCCATCACCACCGGGAATGTTTTCGGTGCGAACCACAACCCCGCCGCAGACAACCTTCTTGGTCGTTGACTTCCCCGCCTTCTTAAACGGGATCAACAGCGTGATATCCATCTTGGTCATGGGTTCAAGGAACTTGTTAACACGGCAATAGGCACCCGAACAGCTGATATTCTTGGTCTCGGTGACCAGATCAACATCCGGCGTGCAGATCTTTAAAGGAATATTATTCTCAACGCGCGGATGACGGCGTTTTTCAATAGACTGGTGTTGAGAGCTCACTGATCCTCCTCACTTCGACTGAATAAATTCACTGATCATGGCCCGCTGAAACGCAGCATCAGGCGTAAATTCCAAACCCATCTGGTAGGTTTCTGCCATGGGATTATACCGGACCCAAACCACACGACCCTGCACATCCATGACTTTTTCACGATCCTTAAGCTGGATCTGGATGCTAACAAGACTATTGACGGGAATAAACTCCGACGATAACATGCGCAGTCCGCCCTGGCTAAGATCCTGCGCTATATGTGAAGCCGTGCGCTCATCATGGGTCGCACTGAACCTCACGGAACGCTTGAACGGGACCCGTGTGAACCGACGACCTTCCATATTCCTCGAAAAGCTATCCATACGGCGTTCCTCCACAATTAAATTCAGTATATCATTGAAAAAATCGCCCGAAACAACTTTTCGACAAATTTAATACCCCCCTGCAGCACGTAAAATCCGTCCATAAACGTGCAAAATCCGCCATGATGCTATATAATGGTTTTCATGTACAAAGCTTTCTACGGTTTCAAGGAAAACGCATTCAATATCACATCAGACCCGGCCTTTTATTTCGAAAGCAGCCAGCATAAAGAAGCTTACGCCCATCTGCTTTACGGGATCAAACACCGTAAGGGCATCATCTGCATGACCGGTGAAGTCGGCACAGGAAAAACGATCCTCTGCCGAATCCTGTTAAACCAGATCGACGCCCGAATCAAGACCGCTTTTATCCTTAATCCCAGTTTTTCACAGATCCAGCTCTTACAGCTGATCACCAAAGATCTCGGCATCCCCTTTCCGACGAAGAAGAACAATAAACTCGAGCTCATCAATGTGCTCAACCAGTTCCTGATCGATGAAACATCGCAAGGGAATAACGTGGCTGTCATCATTGATGAAGCCCAGAACCTGAACATCCACCAGCTTGAACAGATCCGTCTGTTATCTAATCTGGAAACTGAAAAAGACAAGTTGCTGCAGATCATCCTGGTTGGCCAACCCGAGCTTCTGGAGAAACTCAAGAAACCTTCTTTACGCCAGTTGAACTCCCGGGTGGGCGTGCGCTATCACATTCAGCCGCTGAACCGTGAAGAAGTCAAAAAATACATCACGCATCGGCTCAAAATAGCCGGCGGCCCCGCGCATTTAAAATTTACAGAAGAAGCCATCAATGATGTCTTTGTTTTCTCCAAAGGCACACCGCGCCTGATCAATATCCTGTGTGAACATGCCCTATTGGCCGGCTTTGTTAATGACACCTTCACGATCACAGACCAGATCATCAAAACCGCAGCTCAAGAGGCTTTAGGATGAGCATCATTCACGACGCACTCAAAAAAGTCCAACAAACCAATCCCGGTGGAGCTCCAACGGCTTCTCTGAATTCTCAAGAACCAGCCCAGGCCCCCGAACCAACAAAAACCCAGGATAAAACAAGCATCCCTCTTTTGGTCGCGGCCTTATGTGCGGTGATCGCGATGGTCTTCGCCGCATTACCTCAATTCACACCCAAGAAAAATGCGACCCCATCCGCTGCGGCGGTCATTACTCCCGTATCTATAACGACACCGTCACAACCTGTCTCAGAACCAACCCTGTCGGCCCCCATCGCAACGGGACCATCCGCCAATACCGTATCCCAAGCCGTAGCCCATGCGGTTGCAGCACCCCCAGCACCAACGCCGACACAAAGAGTGATCGATCCCAATGATCCCTTGAGCAATATTCAGATCGAAGGCATCATGGATATGGGAGGAAAAAAGGTAGTGCTGATCAATGGAAATGTTTATGAAGAAGGACAAACCATCCACGGAAAGATCATCTCAGAGATCTCCTTCGACAGCCTCTCCGTTATAGACGAAGGCCGTAAGCGGACATTCAAGATCAAGCCTTAAACAGGCTTTTAACGATCGCAACAATACATTCAAGCGGCACAGATTCAACCACCACCGCGTGACCAATGCTTTTAGCAAAAACAAAACGGTTCTTCTTACCCGCAAACTTCTTGTCAAATTTCATCGCCTGAAGGACCTTATCCAGCCGAGCACCTTCCAGTTTCTGCGGCAAACCCATTTGGGACAAAAGCATTTCGATGCGCACCCCGTCACGTGCAGATAAAAACTTGGCCGCGAGCGACATGCGGCAGGCTGCGCGCATTCCCAACGCAACACCCTCACCGTGATGATATTTATCATAACCACAAGCCGCTTCAATCGCATGCCCAACCGTATGACCAAAATTCAATATGGTACGAATACCCTTGGTCTCTTTTTCATCTTCCTTAACGACCGCCGCCTTAATCGCCGAACAATCCAAAACCACACGTGTGAGCACCTTTTCATCGCGCTCGAGCAAGGACTCTGAATTCTTCTCCAAAAATGCAAAAAGTTTCGCATCACAGATAACACCATATTTCACCGCTTCCGCCAGACCATTACGGATCTGCCTGTCGGACAAAGAAGCCAAAAGCGCAACATCACTCCACACCAGGCGTGGCTGATAAAAACACCCCACAAGGTTTTTGCCTTCAGGAAGATCTACCGCCACCTTACCGCCAATGGCAGAATCGATCTGCGCCAAAAGAGTCGTCGGCACCTGGACTATGGGAACTCCGCGTTTATAAATAGCGGCCACGAATCCAGCCAGATCACCGACCACACCGCCTCCTAATGCAACGATGAACGGCTTCTTGTCTGCTGCGTAACGCGTGATAGCGCCAATAAGCCCCATCGCCACAGCCATAGACTTACTGCGCTCGGAATCCTCCACTTCAAAGATCTTCACGCTAAAACCAGCCCGCATGAAGGCTGCAGCCAGTTTTTTACTATAAAGTTTTCCGACCAAAGGATTGGTGATAATGACGGCATCCATTCCGACATCAAGTTTCTTAACAGCTCCAGGCAAAGCTTCAAGGATCCCCGCACCGACAACGATCGAATAAGAATTTTCCTTAAGATCAACACGCACGGTCTTCATCATCACACCCCCATCCAGTGAGCGACACCATAAATGATATTATCAAGAAAATCAAGCCACCCCAAATTGAGCATCACGAACACAAGAATAACACCCGTAAAGTTATCAACCCGCGCGATCAGCGGCATCATCTTGGCCGGCAAAACAGCATAAAGGATGCCCGATCCATCCAACGGCGGGATCGGGATCATATTAAAGATCGCCAACCCCAAATTAAGTAAAATAGCTGTCGCGAAAAGATCATGCGCTAAAGGGCTTTGAACAAATCCCACAGCTTGCGCAAAGATGAACGCGATCGCAATATTCATCAAAGGCCCGGCCAAACGCACCAACATGATATCACGCTTGGGACAACCCAGATTCATAGGATTAAACGGCACCGGCTTGGCAAAACCAAAGATGATCGGGCTTTTGGTCCAACCCATGGCATACGGAACATATAAAAGAAGCGGGACCAAGATCGTTCCAACAGGATCGATATGTTTAAGGGGGTTGAGTGTCAATCGCCCCATACGACGGGCTGTTGAATCTCCCAGCTTATCCGCAGCCCAGGCATGCGCAAATTCATGAAGAACGATCGCGGGAACAACAACGCAAATGAAAATGAGGGCAATGGAAAGCATTATAAGGAAAGATTGATCTTGGAAACAGTCAAGACAGCCGCGTCCAGTGATGCATCATCCCTGGCCGTGCCGCGAACAACAACCTTAACACCTGTAAAATTCATCAGCATCGATGCAGGGCCATCCACGTAAGCCACACATCCATCAGCTGGCACTTTAGCTTCAGCTATCAATTTGTAAAGATTGCTTTGACCATCATCAGACTTTATAAGAACTCCCTGGGCTTCATACTGTCCGTCAGCCATGGCCTTAAGCCCCGCAAACCGGAGCAGGCGCTTACGCTCAGCCGCAGTTTTCTCCAGCTTCGCCCTTGCCGCAGCATCCGTGGGATCCTGAAAAAGTTTTGCCGAGGCTCCCTGACTTTTAAATTCCAAGAAATCTTCATGGACCCAACCCTGGGCTTTTGCCAAAGGACGGATCCAAAGCCACTCTCCACTATTTTCCTTAATAAAGAACTGATCGCCGGATACCAATTGTCCGATAATAGACGCCGTGGTATTCGGCCGGGCACGGATATTCACACGATCCGCCGTGACCTCACCGACCTCAGTAGATAAAAGTTTTGCATACCCCATCTTGACGTACATCTTGGAATTCTCAGGCAGGCGGACTTTATACCAGGAATAATTCTTACCGATAACAACAAGTTCATCACCCTTATTAACATCGGTCACAACTTCATAATTATTACTCTGGCCGGCGCGAACATTCACATGATCAGCCTTAACGCGCGCTGTAAAAGGAAACGGCTTCTCTTTAACGGCAGATGGAGCTTCGGCCCACGCGCAGGAAGAAAAACATAAAAGAATAAAGCTCCACAATAGCATGTGGAGCTTCACTCTACCCCTGAACGAGCACAGGGAGCGTGCAAACGTTATAGGTGTAACCATAGCTTTCAATAAATAAAGCAGCAACGGCTTACTTCTTGCCGCCAGCAGCAGGTTTAGCCGCACCAGCGGGAGCAGCTGCACCAGCAGCAGGAACCGCAGCCTCTTTAGCCTTCTTCTTGCCTGCCTTAACACGGATCTGCTGTGTTTTCGGCAAATTGGTGACCGAACTGTCAGCAGACCACTGACCTTTTTTCATGAGCTCTTTAATGCGCTCAATACGGGTGAGCACGGTTCTTTGGGCAGCACCCGCCTTATCAACTCGAAGCGATGAATGAAGTGACATTTTACAATCTCCTGACGACAGATCCCTGATAACGATTATTCAACTGCCTCTTAATATCTGAGGCGTCTTCCTTGTTCTGAAAATTTCCCACACAAACGATCGTATATGCACCCTTGGGGACAACATATACATTATCAAAACCTTTTTGCTTCAGCTTATCCGCTTCACGCTGAGCCGACTTCAAACCTTTATAAGAAGCGACCTGAAGTGTAAAACCTGTTCCCGGTTGTAAAGGCTTGGCCTTGACCACAGCCTTGGGTGCAACAGTGATCAGCTTGATCTTCTGCGCATCAGCCTTGAACTCTTTAGCCTCTGTCTTTCCAGAAACCTTTTCCGGCTGCGCCACCCCTTTACCGTCGG
>CAJBYM010000026.1 GCA_903959815.1 Candidatus Omnitrophota bacterium | reverse complement strand
TGGCAAAACGTGCCGCTTGTATCTTTGTATCTATGTCAGGATCCCGGTTCGTCATGGCAACGGTCGCAAAGATACCAGCGGCAGACGCGGCAAAAAGGACAGATGCCACGATCACTTCAACCATGGAAAAAGCACGTCGAGATCTAGAAGTATTATTTCTTAAGCTCATACATTAAGGACAATCAGCCCCGGCACAAGCCGGATTAGATCCGGCAACCAGTGGCGTTGCCAATGTTGCCGTTGCCGTAAAGCCCGTTCCTGTGGCGACACACGTTG
The DNA here is from genome assembly GCA_903959815.1 of Candidatus Omnitrophota bacterium. Classification (GTDB taxonomy): domain Bacteria; phylum Omnitrophota; class Gorgyraeia; order Zapsychrales; family Fredricksoniimonadaceae; genus Fredricksoniimonas. The sequence goes on along the minus strand of CAJBYM010000026.1, from coordinate 1,525 downwards.
TTCCCGTATTGCACACATACGTTGACCCATTAGCAATAATATTCAGGTCCAATGCTGTATTAATAGCCGCTATATTATTAGCACCTGTAAGATTAGCTCCATTACGCACACGATAAAGGACATTCGTTGTATGAATAGCATTTAAATTCAAAATAGCATCCCTCGCTCGGGCACGGTTGAATGTTTTAGTAAAGACCGGAACAGAAAGAGAGGCCATGATACCCATGATAACAACCACAATCATGATCTCGATCAACGTAAAAGACTTTCGCATCATCCACCCCATCGTTTAAACTCTAATTAGGCAGTTTCAAAGAAGCACACGTGGAACCGACAAGATTGGTACAAGAGAACACACCCGCCTGCGTCTGTGCGATGCTGTATTTCCCTGTGCTTCTGGTCACGCTCACATCACCTGTATTGGCACAGGTCAGGTTATCAAAATTCTTGGGATCAATACTCACATCAAGCAGGGCACAATCCGAGGGATAAAAGCTATTTTGAAGTCTGTAACGTTCCATTCCCCCATGAAGAGTGGCCACAGCTGTAACCCCCTCTGAGACAATAGAGCGCTCCAATGCAACAGAGAACTTGGGGATAGCTGCCGCAGCCAAAATACCCAAGATAACCGTCACAATGATAATTTCTATAAGTGTAAATGCTTTCTTCATAACCCTGTCTTTTTTCAATAAAACCAACGCTCATGCCCCATCATAAGAACCCCCTTGACCTGACACTAGGTCAAGCCAAGGGGGATAATAAAAAGCTACAGGTTAAAGTTACTTCTCTAAACTTGCGAAATCGCCGTCAAAAGACCTAGTCACTTTTCCGTTTGTCAAATCAATCGTAAACTGAATGTTACCAGTTCCTTTTAAAGCAACAGCTTTCCCCGCACATGCAGTCTCTGTGCAAGCATCACCCGGAAAGAAATACGAAAAGTTTGTACTTGATGGAAAACCATACCCCGTAGCAGGCGTAATTTCTCCCATCGTATCACACTTGGTTTCATCATCACTTTCCAGCGTATAACACTCACTGACCTTGCCCATTAAAACACCCAAGGTATTAAAAGCTTCCGCAGCCCTGGCCTTATTAACCTGACCTGCCAAACGCGGCAAGGCAATGGCGGCCAAAACACCCAAAATAACAACCACAATGATAATTTCGATGAGCGTGAATCCCTTGTTGAACTTTGTTTTCATAATTCCTCCATATTTATTATAATTACATTTTAATACAGCACATTTGTGCCTTGATCAAAAACCTAAATAAAGTATATATTTTTTCCAGAAGAAATGCAAATCTTTTATCTAAAATCTACATGCTGAAATATTTACCAACACATGCCCTTATTTATCCAGACTTGAAAAATCGCCAAAGAACTCCTTGCTCACAAACCCATTGCTCAAATTAATGGAGAAATTAATAATGCTGCCGGCATTACCTTTTAAAGCCGTGGCCTTGGCCCCGCAAGAGATCAGAGCCGTACACGTTGTGGCATCAAAAACATAGCTGAAATTTGTAC
>CAJBYM010000025.1 GCA_903959815.1 Candidatus Omnitrophota bacterium | reverse complement strand
GGTGCCAGCCTCAAGGATGATATGCAACGCAGGCGTTTGACCTATGAATGGCTCCAGTCGATCGATGCAGGCGAAGGGCCGTTTCCGAGATTTTATCTTTCCATGACGCGCACGGATGCTAGCTTTCTTGCTGATGTTAATAATGAAACCAAAAGGCGACTTCAATTTAATTTACCTCGGGATGGAATTTTGACTCATGTTTTTCCTAAAACACAGGCAGCTAATGCGGCATGGAGATGGTCCTGGAAGAATTTTGCTACAGTGAAAGATGAAATCAAGCCGGATGAGGATGCCTATCCCAATTATGATATTGATGGCGATTTGCGCGAAGAAATGTTGTATGGCTTGTACGATGTAACAGCGGGTTATTGTGGAGGGGGCGCGTGTCGTTACGCTTATTCTGTGCTTGTTCAGGATTCTAAGGTGGCGGATCTGGATCCTCAGCGCGTGCCGAAAGATTATGATGACGTTATAAAAAAACCTGGTTTGCGTCCGGATTTAAAGATCTATGGCCGCACGCATTGTGTGGCTACGGCAGAGGATCCTTGTTCCGGTGATCTGACCACATTTTTGGATATTCAAGATGGGAAAATCTTTTTTGAAGGCAAGCCTGCCAGTGAAAGTGTATTGAAAAAGAATCAGTATGACGTTGTAGAACGGATCTATCAGATGAACATTGATATGATTGATGCCGGAGGCTTTGTCACACAGAATCCATCGATCAAAGTGTCATGTCCTGGTTCTTGGTGTCCGGGTGATAGTTGTACAGCTTTGGCTAATAGTGAGCAAACATGTTTTGATCAGAACACTAAAACACTCTATATTCGCAGTCGCTTGAGCGATAAGCGCGGTCATCGATGGATGACAGATAATACTAAGACGTGGAATCAAAGTTTGGGCGGGAATTGATGAGGTGTATATTTATGAAAAAAAGAGCACAGACCATCATTGAATTCACGGCCGGCATGGTTGTGCTTTGCCTGATGATGTATGGCATGGTTGAAGTTTTTCGCTGGGGCATGGTGGATATGGCCGAGCGGCGTTTTGATCATGAGCAAAGCTTATTGGCAGGTTCAACGGCAGAACAGCAGTTGAATCCCAATTTTCATGCGCCACGGCCCATGGATACGCTGTGGTATAAAAAACAGAATTAAGGACTTTTGATATGCGCTCAACTCAAAAAGCACAGATGTCACTTATTATGCTTCTGGTGATCGCGATCGCGATCATGTTTTATGCGGTTTCTGCCAACTGGGCCAGGATCTCTGCGTATAAAACACAGGTGACCATTGCGGCCAATACGGGTGCGACGACCATGGCTTCGATGCTCGCGAGTTATGGAGAGTATTTCTTACAGGAGAAAATGGACCATAAGCTGGTACAGACAGATGATACCGCCGGGTTCTTCAAGATCATCCTTGCCGTTATTTTAGTTATTATAGCTGTTGTTGTTTCTGTTGTGACATGGGGCGCCGGCATATCGGTGGGTGTTTTTATTACAGGCGCTGCGATCGCTCTTTTGGGAAGCGCGGCGTATGCGACATATGATGCGATCAAAGAAGTGGGTTGGACACAGCCGGGTTTGACGAAAGATTGGAAGCTTGCCATGGATGGCATTCCTTCTATGGAAGGAAAATTTGTTGAGCAGGCGATCCAGGGCATGTTTCAGGG
>CAJBYM010000024.1 GCA_903959815.1 Candidatus Omnitrophota bacterium | reverse complement strand
TGACCTCACCCTTAAGCGGTTTTCCGCCTTCAATAATAAGTTTGTCCATAAGGATATTTTCACTTCTGATGTGGTTAACGGGCTATTTGGGCCATGATCACACGCGGCCTTCCGGCATTATCATTACAAGTTTGTATTTTATCCCAAGGGCCCGTGATAGCAAAGAGGTTTTGCAACTCTTTCGCCTGTCCGTCGCCAAATTCGACGGCAAGCACCCCTTGATCCTTAAGCACCCTGCGCGAGCTGGGAACAATGAATCTGTAGAAATGAAGACCATCCGGGCCGGCTTGAAGTGCCAGCTCCGGCTCTTGCTTAACGTCCATGGGCAACGTCCCCATCGCGGCAGTTGGAATATACGGAGGGTTGGAAATAATGGCATCAAAACGATGTGCTGTCTCATCCATGAACCAGAACATATCACGCTCAATGAATTCGATCTGATCCACAACCTTGTTGATCCCGACATTACGACGGGCATATGCTAAAGCCTTGGGAGAAATATCCACAGCCACAACACGGCAATGCGCAAGCTCTTTGGCCATGGTGATGGCCAGGCATCCTGACCCCGTACCGATATCGAGGATAAGATATTCTTTCTTGTTTTGAGCTTTCAATTCACGGATCAGCACATCCGCCAAAACCTCCGTCTCAGGCCTAGGCACAAGCACATCAGGCCCCACTTCAAAACGATAGCCGAAGAACTCTGTAAACCCGACAATATATTGAACAGGTTCTCCTGCCGCACGACGGGAACGCATCTCATCTAGTTGAACTTGCTCTTGAACCGTTAATGGTCGTGGGTGAAGATAAAGATCGCTGCGGCTACAATTCAAAATAGCTGTGAGGAACAACTCATCATCGGTCATTTGATCTGGTCTCGCGCATCCTCTTCCGCTTTAAGCAATGCGTCAAAGAGCGCATCAAGGTCGCCTTCCATCACGGCAGGCAACTGGTGGATCGTAAATCCGATACGATGGTCTGTGACACGATGGTCAGGAAAGTTATACGTGCGGATCTTTTCACTGCGGTCGCCGGTACCCACCTGGGCCTTACGCGTAGCCGCTTCTTTCTTGGAGCGCTCCTGCTGAATATGGTCCTGCAGACGGGCGCGCAAAACACGAAAAGCCTTGATCCTATTTTTTAACTGCGAACGTTCATCCTGGCACACAACGACCATTCCCGTTGGCAAATGCGTGATGCGAATAGCAGAATCACACGTGTTAACACTCTGGCCGCCCGGACCTGAGGAACGGTACACGTCGATCTTAAGATCTTTAGGATCAATGACCAGATCAACTTCTTCTGGTTCAAACAAGACAGCAACTGTTGCGGCTGATGTATGGATACGACCCGCGGCTTCAGTTTCGGGAACACGTTGGACCCGATGTGTGCCACTTTCCCATTTCAAACGCCGGGATGCACCTTTGCCACTGACACTAAAAATAGCTTCCTTCAAACCCTTTTCACCCTCGGTGATAGCGATCGGGTCGATCTTCCAACCTTTCATATCCGCGTATTTGCTATACATCCGGTAAAGATCAGCCACAAAAAGACTGGCTTCCATACCGCCTGTACCGCCACGGATCTCCAGGATAACATCCAGATCTTTCTCGTTCTTGGTCGGGTCGAAGAGATCTTTAATGCGGGATTCAATGCTTTCGCGGGACTTTTCAAGGTCCACAAGCTCATGCTCTGCCATCTGCCGCAGATCACGGTCGGCCTCGGTCTGGATCATATGCCGGGCTTCCGTGATCTGGGCGATGGTTCTCTGATATTCGTGGTGGAGTTCGACAACAGGTACAAGGTCGGCGAATTCTTTGGCGAGCTTTTGATACTTGTCCTGATCCGCAGCCTCAGCTAGAAGGTGCTCCAGCTCAGCATGACGCAACGTCGCATCCGCCAGCTTTTTCTGATCACTTGCCTTTAGCATAACGCTTCTGGAAGCGCTCGATACGGCCCGTGGTGTCGAGGATCTTCTTCGAACCTGTAAAGAACGGGTGACAGCTCGAGCAGATTTCCACGCGAATGCTCTTTTTCGTGGCGCGGGTGTGCATCACTTTGCCGCAAGCACAGGTGATCGTGGTTTCCTGATAGTCAGGATGAATTCCATCTTTCATAAGACATTCCTTTTTTAATTTATCCATCATGTTGCAAAGAGGCGGAATTATAGCCTATTTGTTCATATTTTGCAAGAATTCCTCATTGTTCTTCGATTGGGACATCTTTTGGATGAGAATTTCCATCGCTTCCGCGGAATTCAGGTCATTGAACACTTTACGCAACAGCCACATCCTCTGCAACTGTTCCTTGGTTGTCAAAAGCTCCTCATGACGCGTATTCGACCGCTTGATATCAATGGCCGGATAAATGCGGCGCTGGAAAAGATTACGGTCCAGCTGAAGTTCCATATTACCCGTCCCTTTGAACTCTTCGAAAATAACTTCATCCATGCGGCTGCCCGTATCCACCAGAGCTGTTGCGATGATCGTCAATGAACCGCCTTCTTCAATGTTGCGTGCCGCACCAAAGAAACGCTTGGGCTTCTGCAACGCGCTCGAATCCACACCGCCGGAAAGGATCTTGCCGGAATGCGGGACCACGGTATTATACGCACGCGCCAAACGCGTGATGGAATCAAGAAGAATGACCACGTCGCGCTTATGCTCAACGAGGCGCTTGGCCTTTTCGATCACGATCTCCGCCACCTGCACATGACGCTCGGCCGGCTCATCGAATGTGGATGAAATGACCTCGGCCTTAACACCACGCTGCATGTCCGTGACTTCTTCGGGACGTTCATCGATCAAAAGAACGATCATGATGACTTCCGGATGATTGGTGGTGATCGCATTAGCGATCTTCTGCAACAGAACCGTTTTACCGCTGTACGGCTGTGCCACAATCAGAGCACGCTGTCCTTTACCAATGGGTGTCAAAAGGTCCATGATGCGCATGGAAACATCATCCGGCCCTGTTTCAAGTTTCAAACGCTCATTAGGATACAGTGGCGTTAAATTATCAAAAAGGATCTTGTCCTTACACTTGTCCGGATGCTCCAGATTCACAGCTTCAACTTTTAGCAGCGCAAAATACTTCTCGCCTTCCTTGGGCGGACGGATCTGGCCACTGACCGTATCCCCTGTCTTCAGATCAAAACGGCGGATCTGGGATGGTGAAATATAAATATCATCCGGGCACGGCAGATAGTTATACCCCGAACTTCTTAAGAAACCGAAACCTTCAGGCAGGATCTCAAGCACGCCTGAACCGAACATCAAACCGCTCTTCTCCGCCTGCGCCTGAAGGACCTTGAAAATAAGGTCCTGTTTCTTCATCGCGCTGACGCCTTCGACATTCAGGTCGCGTGCAACCTGCGAAAGTTCGGACATCTTCAATTCTTTTAACTCTTCAATATTGAGGGTCTTGCCCGCAACAGCTACAGGGGCCGTGGCTTCGACCTCATCTTTAGTAGCGGCATTACGTTCATTCTTGGTTTCTTTGGTCATGATGAGAACTCCTGTTGGATGGGTGTTTGTGCGCAAGTCCTGCCCCTTGGCTGCAAAATGAGGGATCGGAAGATCCGCTCGACGTGTTTCTCGGTTATAGCAGCAGAGCCACTATTATCTATCACATACGCGGCATGTTTCATTTTTTCTCCCAGGGGCATCTGCCGACGGATACGCCTGAGAACATCAGCCTTCGCAAGGCTTGTACGGGCCATCACACGCTTAAGCTGAATATCACGACGTGCCTTCACGACAATGACAACATCCATGAACTTATGCCAACCCGCTTCGATCAAAATAGCAGCATCAAGGATCACACTCCGACGCCCTGCTTTCTTTATATTTTCGACGATCATCCGTCTCAAGCGCGGATGAACGATCGCTTCAAGGGTTTTTAGAGCCTTGGGATCCTGAAAAACGAGATACCCCAATTTCTTGCGATCGACACCGTTGGCCCTGACCATATCCGCACCAAATGCACGGGCTATAGCCCGGCGGCATGTCACATCTTTCGTGTACATGGCATGCACCAAGGCATCGGCATCGATCACCATAAGACCGCGCGCCTTGAACATGGCGGCCACCATGGTCTTGCCTGAACCAAAACTTCCTGTTAATCCGATCTTAACCATGTTTCACATGCCTCGCCTGTTCGTAACAATCAATATAATTCTGTGTTGATGCCGCCCAGGTCCAGCGGCAACCCATCGCATGCGTGACAAGATCCTGAAATTTCTTCTTCTGATGGAACACGCCCAGCGCACGGTCTACGGTCTCCAGAAAACTGGAAACACTGTAATCCGGCATCACAAATCCGTTGCCCTTGATTTTATTCGACGAAAAATCAGTCACCGTATCCATGAGCCCGCCCACACCATTAACGATCGGGATAGCGCCGTAACGCATGCTGATCATCTGGGCCAGCCCGCACGGTTCATAAACAGAAGGCATCAAAAAGAAATCCGCACCTGCATACACCATATGTGCCAGATTCTCGTCATAACGCAACATAACGCCGCATTGCTGCGGATATTTCTTCGCAAACTTTGAAAGAAGCTTCTGATATTTCTCTTCGCCCACACCCACAAATGCCACCTGGATCGGCCGTTGCATAAGTCCGTCGAACGTGCTTTCCAAAAGATCAAGACCCTTTTGATAACACAACCGACCCACAAAACCAAACACAGGGATGTCATCAAACACAGGCAAATGACAAATATTCTGGAGCTTTTCTTTATGTACGATCTTAGCCGCGTGCACATCTTTCTGGGAATAACGCGGGCTTATCAATACATCCGTCTGAGGATCCCAATAATCATAGTTAAGCCCATTCAAGATCCCTTCAACACGCGACTTGTTCTCCTTGACCACACCTTCAAGGCCATGGCCCCATTCCTTTGTCTGGATCTCCCGGGCATACTGGGGGCTCACCGTCGTAATGCGATCCGCGTACACCAAGCCGCTCTTTAAAAGATTGATCTTGCCATAAAATTCCAGCACACGAGGATTAAACAGCCCCTCATCAACCCCGAGCTTGGGAAAATCCTCTCGCGGAAACACACCCTGATATCCAAAATTATGCACGGTCACAACGGTGCGTGTCTTCTGAAAGAACGGATCTGTTCTATAATTCTCACGAAGGATAACCGGGATCAAACTTGTCTGCCAGTCATGGCAGTGGATGATATCAACAGGAACTCCAAGATCCTTCATCAGCGCCAGTGATTCATGGCAAAGGAACATGAAACGTTCCAGATTATCCGGATAATCGCCATGCACATCACCATAAATATTCGGCCGGTCAAAAAATTTCTGGTTGCGCAGGAAGTAGACCTTGACATTCTTACCGACCAACGAGATCCTCGCGCGGTCATTGAACGGTTTGGACCCATTCACACAGCGATAACCCGGGATGATGATCGCCACATCATGACCTAAACGTTCAAGTTCCAGGGACAATGTGCCGCACACATCGGCCAAACCACCCGTCTTGGCAAAGGGATAAACTTCAGGGGCAACAAAAACGATCCTCATATCTGTTTCATCTCCGCCCAATTAGGACCGGCTTTCACGGTCGTCAAAACAGGGACTGATAATTTAACTGAGGCTTCCATGACACGCTTGATCTCCAACGCAAGAGCCTTAACCTCAGCCTCGGGGGCATCAAACACAAGTTCGTCATGGACTGTGATCACCATTTTTGACTTAAGATCCTTTTCTTTCAGCATCGCATGAACCTTGACCATGGCAGATTTGATCAGATCCGCCGCCGCACCCTGCACCGGCGTATTGACAGCCTGACGCTCCGCGAACTGTCGCATCATCGGATTACGGCTGTTGATCTCAGGAATGTAACGACGACGGCCGAACATCGTGGCCACAAAACCATGCTCCCTTGCCTCTGCTTCACATTTTTGCATGAACGCCTGA
>CAJBYM010000023.1 GCA_903959815.1 Candidatus Omnitrophota bacterium | reverse complement strand
GATGAAGAAAGGTATCATTGTACGTGATATGAGCGCATGGGGCCTGCAGGATTATATCCGTGTTACGATTGGAACACCGGCGGAAAATAAACGATTCCTAAAGGTGCTTAAGGAGAGCTTATGATCATTGTTTTACGGCCAGATGCAACTGAAACAAATGTTACCCATATCCTGGAGAAAGCACAGAAGCTTGGGTTGAAGGCAAATGTTTCCCGCGGGGTGGAGCGTACGATCATCGGGCTCATTGGGCCTGAGGATAAGCTGCAGGTTATTCCTCTGGAGGTGTTTCCGGGTGTTGAGAAGGTCATGCCTGTGCTTGCGCCTTACAAGCTGGTATCGCGTGAGATCAAGAAGGAAGGTTCGGTTGTTACGGTTAAAGACGATGTTACCATTGGCGGGAAAAAGATTCTGGTTATGGCCGGGCCTTGTGCGATTGAAGGCTACGACATGCTTTTATCCATTGCTAAGAAAGTAAAAGCTTCCGGGGCGACAGCTTTGCGCGCCGGTGCTTTTAAACCGCGGACTTCACCTTATGACTTTCAGGGCTTGGGAGAAGAAGGTCTCAAGATCCTTTTGGCGGTTGGAAAAGAAACGGGTTTGGCGACTGTTACCGAAGTGATGGATCCGCGTGATGTGGATCTGGTCGCGCGTTATGCGGATGTGCTTCAGGTGGGCGCGCGCAACATGCAGAATTTTTCGCTTTTGAAAGAATTGGGCAAGGTGCGTAAGCCGGTTCTTCTTAAGCGCGGTATCAGTTCGACCATAAAAGAATGGCTAATGTCGGCCGAATATATCATGGCTAATGGCAATCACGATGTCATCATGTGTGAGCGTGGTATACGTACGTTTGAGACCGAAACACGCAATACGCTCGATATTAATGCGGTTCCTGTGGTGAAACAAAAGTCTCACCTTCCCATTGTGGTGGATCCTAGCCATGGCACGGGCCGTTCTGCGCTGGTCGGCAGTATGGCTAAGGCCGGCATTGCCGCGGGTGCGGATGGGCTTATCATTGAGGTGCATGACAATCCTGAGGAAGCGTGGTCAGATGGCGAGCAGTCATTACGTCCGGAGAAATTCGATCAATTGATGCAGGAGCTCGCGCTTGTAGCCCGGGCTGTCGGAAGAGATATTTAATAAGGATCTGGAGATACTATGTTCAATCGGCATATGTTCAGGCGGGCGGTCATTTTAGGGACCGGCATGCTCGGCGGTTCTGTTGCGCTTGCGCTTAAGAAGCATGATCTTGCGGCACAGGTTGTGGGCACTTCACGTCAGGAGTCATCGTTGAAGATGGCTAAAGAGATGAAGGCGATCGATGAAGGGACAACGGATGTGCGTCGTGCGATCCAGGGTGCTGACCTTGTGATCCTGGCGGCTCCGGTGAAGGTCATTTTAGAGAACATTGATGATATTTCCAAGCATTTGCGCCGCGGGTGTATTGTGACAGATGTCGGGAGCACCAAAGCCGCGATCGTTGAGGCTGCAGAGAAATATTTTCCGCCACATGTGATGTTCGTGGGGTCGCATCCGATGGCAGGTTCAGAAAAGAGCGGTATGGCTGAGGCTCGGGCTGATCTTTTTAAAGGCGCCGTATGTCTTATGACACCGACAGCCAAGACCAATCGGATGGCGCGGG